>CAYMSG010000099.1:0-9738 GCA_964392955.1 uncultured Chitinophagaceae bacterium
CTGTTTAATGGCAACAAGTGATGAAAGTCCATAACTGTCTGGCAGAACAAGATCAAGAAAAATAAGTGTGGGATTAAGATGTTCCTGCTTCTGCTCCAGCCTTTTAAGATTTGAAACGTTGGTGATTTCATTGATATGCAAATCACTTTGTTCCAGCATATCTTTCAGCAAAAAGAAATCGCCTTCGTTATCTTCAACAACCAATATGGATTCTACAGTTTGCATGGTTTCAACTTTCATGATTCAGGAGGTTGCTTACTTGCAATACCGTATCCTGTTTCTTTAGTAAACCTGCCGCATTGTTTACCAGCTTACAAAATCGGTATCTGCATTTCATTTACAACAACTGACAGCAGCAAGTTTTCTGAGCGGAATAAAAAAAGGATGCTTTACCAAGTATCAGGGTCGGCATCACATATGGATCGGTTTTTTCATTGGTACCGGCATTACAAAATAGTAAATTTCTTCCTGTTGTTTTCTACTATTTCAATAAAAACAAATTCCGCAAGAAAGATACAGTTTTAAAACTAATGGTTTCCACTCAATCTGTTTAATGAGATGTAATGAAAACGGTGTAATACGTTATGAAAAAATCATCTATGTAGCGTTTCTACTACAGTTCAGCTTCAGAAAATATTACCTGCAATTGCAGCGGGGTTCTATTGTAAGGGCAAGCGAAATAGTGTCTCTTTGTATTAGAAAATGAGAATGATTTTTGGAAAACCTCAGCTATAAATTCAGAGCCAGATGAAGACAAATGAATCAGCCGTCTCTGAAACCACAACTGATCCAAACCTGTGAAAAGATTTTTTAATGATGTTTAAGTTTGATGATTGATGATGAGCCTACCCTTGAAAACCACCTGATCCAATACATGATGAAAACGAATCTATTGAACCCGGCAACTTCTTTCTTATAAGAAGTTACCGGGTTTTTTCGTTTGTAAGAGAGCGTTATTGGTTGTTACGATTCATGAAATACAACCTGCAGCTGGCATCCGTTACCCGGCGCACTGTTAATTGTAACAACTCCGTTCACCAGAGAAGCCCTGGTACGTATATTCAGCAACCCAACCCCGCCGGTTTTTTGATTTATGTCAAATCCGATTCCGTTATCGGTAACCTGTAACACAATACAATTGGTTTGCTGTTCAATTTTGATCTGTACCCGATCGGCCTTTGCATATTTGAGAATGTTATTCATTTGCTCCTGCAATATGCGGTAGATGGTAAGCTTCAACTGCTCCGACATCAGCGAACTGTCCATTTTGTCGATCTCCTTTTCAACGATGATACCGCTTCCATCCTGTACAATTGTAATGAGTGAGTTGATTGATTTCTCAAGGCTCGCCTCTGTCATTGCAGGCGGAATTAAGGTATGCGACAATTGCCTGATTTCACGGATGGCACTATCAATCAGCAGATCCGACTCTTCCAGGAACGACTTGTAAGCGTTACCATTTGATTTTACAAGCCCCAGGTATAAACGGGAGCTGGCCAATATCTGGTTTACATTATCATGCAATTCCCGCCCAATTTCTTCCCGCTCTTTTTCCTGCGCACTGATTACGGCTCTTGTAATTTCCTGCTCCCGCTGCTCCTTTTCCCGTATCAGCTGTTGCTCCAGTTTTATTTTTTCTGTAACATCAATAGAAATAGCCATGATAGAAGGGTAGCCATTGTAATTGATCCGTGTAGATGAGATTTGCATAAACAATTCGTCTCCTGTTTTGGAAATATGCCGCCACACTTTATTCCGGGAAAACGATTCATCAGCAAGGGCTTCCTTTACAAAATCTTTGATCGGTTGATAATCCTGTGGTGTACGAAGATCAAGAGTAGTCAACTGCAAAAGTTCCTCCCTGCTATAGCCATAAGTTGCTGCTGCCACATCGTTGATTTCAAGTATCTGAAAATCCTGCAGCCGCCAGATAAAAATACTGGCCGGGATGCTGTTAAAAAAAGAACGGTATTTTTCTTCGGAAATTCGGAGTTGTTCCTCTGCTGTTTTTTGTTCAGTTATATTTCGCAATGCCCCGATAATACGCACAATCTTTCCGTCTTTATCTCTTACAACATACCCTTTGTCCAACACGTAAATGTATTGATCTTCACCCGTCAAAAAACGGTACTCTTCTTCAAATTGATTTTTTTCCAGATCGTTTTCAAGCATATTCACCAACTTCCTGTTTACAAATTGGTCTTCGGGATGAATACGGGATACCCAGAATTCACTTCCTCCATCTTTTAAATGTGCAGGTAACTTTAAAATTTTTACAAACTGTTCTTCGTTGCGGTATACTTTGTTATTCTGATAATCCCAATCCCACACCATATCATTGGTGGCTTTACTTACCAGTTCATAACGTTCATTAATGAGCTGCAGTTCCTGTAAATTTTTTTTTCTTTCGATACTATATAAAATCGTTTTTTCGAGCAGCCGTTCATTAAAGTCTCCTTTCAACAAGAAATCCTGCGCCCCCAGCGAAATGGCATCGGTTGCAGTTGCAGTATCACTTAAGCCTGAGAGGATAACAATAGGTAAGGCCTTTGCATAATGATTTACACGAAGAAAGGTTTCAATTCCAAATGAATCGGGCAATGAAAGATCGAGTAATACCAGGTCAATTTGCAGTTGCTGCAACACTTCAATGGCTGCTGCAACTGTTTGAGCTTTTTCAATTGCCTGTATATCCAGCTTGGTATCCTGCAACAACTCCTCCACCAGGAACAGGTCGCCGGGATTATCATCTACTACTAAAATATGCAATGGTCTATTGAGCATTTATATTTTGTTTTGTATGTGATGTCCAGAATTGCTGTATGGCATGTACTGCATCAAAATAATGTTGCAGCTCAGCCGGTTTTTGTAAGTACAGATTTGCGTTTAATTCATTTGCTTCTTTTACATCGGCATCATTGATCGAAGACGAAAAAATAACAACCGGTAAATGTTGCAGGTGCGCTTCGGAGCGAATAAATTTCAATACCTGTTTGCCATCGAGTTTGGGCAGGTTGATATCAAGTATCACAAGGTCGGGTAATTCAGATGTACAATCATTTTCTGCCGCTTTTAAAAAATGAATGGCTTCTTCACCATCACCAAGTGCATTGATGTTGTGTTTGACATCCCAGTTCTGTAAAGCTTCCTGTGTAAGCAGCACATCCCCTTTGTTGTCTTCTACCAATAAAATCGCCAGTTCTTTTTCCATAGGACAAACTTTAATTTTCAGCAGTTAACTGTTTGCTGATAGTAAAATAAAAAATACTTCCTTTACCCAGCTCAGATTCTACACGTATGGTACCCCCGTGGCGGTCCACAATTTTTTTACAGATGGCCAACCCAATACCGGTACCTGAATACTCTGTTTTATTATGCAGCCGCTGGAAAATCACGAAGATCTTTTCAGCAAACTTTTGTTCAAATCCAATTCCATTATCTTTTACAGCAAACTGCCACTCATTGTTCTCTTCTTTTGCACTGATTTGTACGAGCGGCGGCTGCTGATCGGAATACTTCAATGCATTACCCACCAGGTTTTGCAGCAACTGTACCATTTGTGTTTTATCGGCCCATGTTAACACAGGCATCTTTCCTACTTCAATTACAGCATGCTTTTCTTCGATCTGCAAGCTCAGATTTTGCAATACTTCTTTCATCACTACCTGCATATCTACTTTTTCCAATTGCTGCTTACGTGTACTTACTCTTGAGTAATCCAGCAGATCATTGATGAGCCGTTTCATCCGTATGGAACCATCTACGGCAAAGCGGATATATTCTTTCCCTTTTTCATCAATTGAATCGTTGTACTTTTTCTGCAGCAACTGGAGAAAACTACTCACCATCCGTAACGGTTCCTGCAGATCGTGTGAAGCAATGTACGCAAAACGCTCAAGTTCTGTATTCGAAAGTTGCAGTTGCGATGCCCGTTCTTCCAGCTTTCCGTATAAATCTTTTAGCTGCAACTCTGATCGTTTTTGTTCAGTGATATCTTTTGTAGCACCGATCATACGAACAGGTTTGCCTTCACTGTCACGGAAAATAAATCCTCTGTCGTACACAAATGCATACTCTCCGTTGCTCCGCAGAAAACGATATTCATCTTCCAAGAAATCCTGCTTTGGATCATTGAACACAAGTGTTCTTTTCTGCAATACATGGTCCCGCTCGTCTGGATGAACTTTTTTCATCCAAAACATGTCATCCAGATTTGCTTCTTTTTCATTGTAACCAAACATGGTATGAAAACCTGTACCTGCTCTTACTACCTTATCGGTTATAAGGTCCCAATCCCAGATCACATCATTTGTGGCCTTGGTGGCATATTCATACCGTTCATTACTGAGTTCAAGTTGCGCCAATGCCAATTGTTCGCTGGTTACATCTTTGGCAATACCATATACCCCTGTTATTTCGCCATTCACTACAATGGGCATATTACTGACACTGAGATATTTTTGATGCCCTTTGAATGTAATTGCCCGTACCTCATAGGTTTGCGCCTCTCCATGCTGCACTTTTATAAAATACTGCATTGTTTTTTCCAGATCATCTGGATGACAGAAGGGTACAAATGTTTCGGCCTTATCAATATCGTCGCTGCCGCACTCCAGTAATTTTTCAAGCCCCGGGTTGAAACTGGTAAAGCGCCCCTCCATATCAAGCGAATACACGGCATCCGGATTTTGATCGAATAGTGATTTGTATTCCTGCTGACTGATAGCAAGCGACCGTTCAATTTTTTTCAGCTCTGTAATATCATTCACCGATCCCACCAAACGAATACAAACGCCTTCGCTGTTGTAGATAGGTGTAACTGTTACTATACCTGTTTTCGTGCCTGTGGGATAAGCTGTTTCTTCTTCCCAAACCACTTGTTTTCCGGATCGCACCGCTTCTTTGTATTTACTTAGTACCAATGAAAGCGATGGCTCAGGGATCACTTCCTGTACAGGCTTATTGAACAATTGTTCTTCTGTAACACCAATGGTGGTAAGCCCCGCATTGTTCATCGAAATAAAACGGAAGCTTTCACCGTTGTTTTCAACACCTAACAGAAAAATAATACCTGCGGTTGAATTATAAATCAAATTCAGCTGCTCTTCATTGAGCTGTAATGCCTGCTGTGCAAGTTTTGATTCTGTTACATCCTGTACCGTGCCCTCTGCCCGAATTGTTTCGCCTGCCTCATTTTTAATGATGGTACCTTTCTGTATCACATACTTTACTTCACCCGCAGGTGTAATGATCCGGTGCTCATGATAAACAGGGCGTTCGCCTCTGATCGCCTGTTCTTTTTGCAAATGAAACTCAGCCGCATCATCAGGATGAACATATTGAGCAAACGAAGAAAAATTGAAAGAAAAATTACTTTCCTCTACTCCAAAAATTTTGTACACTTCTTTTGACCAGAATAAAACATCATTCTGCAAATCATGCGACCAATAACCCAGCTTTGCAATTTGCTGCGCCATCTCCAACTGGTTGTTGATGGCCAATAACTCCTGCTGATAGATTTTATTTTGTGTGATATCCCGTCCACGACAGGCAACAGCAATTACTTCGTTATTCTTTGTTATAGGGTTGAAAATGATCTCATCCCAATGTTCGTTTACAGATCCTTTTGCAGGAGAATGCAATTCAATGGTAAATGATTCACCTGCCAGTGCACGGGCATAATGAGTACGCCAAAAAGAAACAACTTCTTCTGTAAATACAGTTGGAAGCAAAACATCATCGCCAGGTTTAATTGTGAGATTATCACTCCGTTCCAGCGACTCAACAAATGCACGGTTCGCAGCAATCAGTTTATAATTCTTGCTTATGCTCCAGATTAAATCGGTTGTTGTATTGATCAGCGCTTCTTTATCCAACCGGTCCAGCTCTTTCTGTTGTTCAAATTGTTTCCGCTCGGTAATATCCCAGCTGATGCCAATGATACTTGTGAATGTTCCAGTTACATCACTAACAGGCGAATTATGAATTTGTGCAGTAAACGCACCTTTCTCTTTATGCTTTACTAAAAACTCACCCGACCAGCTCTCCCCTTTCACCAGTTTCTCCATGATTTCTGCAGCTTGTTCAATGGACATATCCGTTGGCGTTACCTGCATGATATTAACACCCACCACCTCCTCTTTTTTCCAACCATACAGTTTTTCAGCAAACTTGTTCCAGTAAATGATGGTACCATCCAATTTTGTAACAATTACCGACTGCTGAATGGTATCGAGTAGTTTTGACTGGAACTCCAACTCCTCTGCATGTAGTTTTTCCAGCGTTATGTCTTTCAATACTCCATACACACCGGTTACTTCCTGGTGTACGTAAATGGGCAATAGAATTACATTCACCGACTTACGCTTATTTGAGCTTGTAATGATTACGGACTCAAACCGCTGTGATTTCCCTTTCTTAACTTTATGAAAATAATTATCGACATCGCCGACACTATCAATATCGATGTACTGTACAAAATCACTTTTCAGCAACTGTTCCCTTGATGCTTCTGCCAACTCAAGGGCAGCATCGTTTACACTGGTAAACTTTCCGTTTAAATCAAATGAAACAACTGCATCGGGATGCTGTTCGAATAAGGTTTTGTATTCCAGTTGACTGATTGCTAACTCCCGTTCGATTTCACGCAGCTCAGTTATATCATGAAACACTCCCACCAGGCGAATTGCATCACCTTCATCGTTCAATACTGTTTTTGCTTTTGAAACAATATACCGGATACTTCCATCGGCACGAACAAAGCGTTTAGTAGCAGAATAATCTCGTTTTTCCAATATCGCTTGTTGCATTTCTGCAACAGAAGATGCCTGATCATCGGGATGAATCACGGCCAATCCCTTTTCGAAATCTACTTCAAAGGCTCCGGGTTCATAACCACAAATACGGAACACTTCATCAGACCAGTATAATTTATTGGATGTAAGATCAAGTTCCCAGCTACCAACATGTGCAATCGATTCTGTTTGTGCCAGTAGTTCTTGTTTACTGATGATTGTTTTGAATGCATTTTCTTCAATCGTAATATCACGCACACTGATCATAAACCGGTCGCACAAGCCATCTTCATTCACTACAGGTGAATAGGAGAGCTGTAAGGTTGCTCCTTCCGGATTTTTGGAAAGAGTATGTTTATAACGGATGGTTTCTCCCTTCAACACACGGTCGTAAATACCTTTCAGTAATTGATAACGTTCCGGATCGGCCCATTGTAAAATACTTTCACCACGTTTCAACGGCATCGACAGCAATTCAGCCGAACGCTCTTCGGCAGCTTTGTTATAATTGACCAACCGGTACTCACTGTCAATGATCATAAAGATCTCTTCCGTATTGTTGAGAATGGAAGCCATTTCCCGTTGCGACTGCAGCAGTTGTTTTTCCTGTTCTTTACGCTTTGTAATATCTGTAATAAGGGTGCTTGTATGTTGTTCACCGTTACGATCGGTGAATATGCACGATGAAAACTCAATGGGAAAACGCTCCCCATTTTTGCGGATGCCTGTTAATTCACCTGCCGCCACACCGGTAGTCTTTCGTTCTTCAATTTTCTCAGCCACTCGTTTATCAGCATGATCAATAATCCCCTGTCTTCCGATTTTGCACAGTTCTTCTTCGGTATAGCCAAACATTTCACAAGCTGCACGATTTGCTTCTAAAATTGTACCGTCGGGTTTGGTAAGAAAAAAAGCCTGCAGCGAATTATCAAAAATTGCTTTATGCTTTATGCGGCTCACTTCAAGCAGTTGTTCAGTTCTTCGCTCCTTTGTTACATCCCGAATGGATTTTACTTTGAAACGCTGACCATTTTCCTGCACCAGTAAATTGGATGAGCATGAAACAATAATCGTATCCTTATTTTTAGTGATGCCTTTCCAGTCTTTTTCTTCCTGGCTGCCTGGTCCGCTAAAAAAAGCAAGATGATCCTCCATAGCAGCCTTCTGTTCTTCTTCGATGTGAAGAAATGTATGATGCTTGCCGACCAGCTCGCTTCGCTCATAACCAAACATATGGCAAAACCGGTCGTTCACTTCTACCAACATGCCGGCTTCATCTACCACCGCAATGCCAATAGCTGTTATTTTAAATACAGCTTTTAATAACTGATCGTTGTTTTGCAAACCATCTTTGTTTGTTGAATACTGGTTTATTGGATGATTGGATATGGGTTCTGAAGATGACACGTTGACTTACTTGATTTGTTTATGTTGTTACACTACTGTTTACATGATACCTGAAATTCCATTCAAATAAAAAACTGAATGATACCCGCTTCATATTGTTGCACATTCACACAAATTTTGTTAAACGATGGCTGCAATTGTTGATCACGTGCTCCTTCGCATCTGCCAGTCGTATCCCTGTTTTCTGTTGTTGGTACAGGATGCAATCAATACAGCAAGTTCCTTTTTTATAATCGAAATTGAAAAAGAACATACCGGATAAAAAGCATTTGCCGGACGATCCGTTTCAGGAAAATGTAGATGTTGGGTAGTCATTACCCGAATTTAATGAGTTATCCTGTTATTCAATAGAGGTTACAGGCGAATTCCTGCGATCCGGTAATGCGTTTACAAAAGTCCACAGAAACCCTTAGAGAAAGTATAGTGTAACAGCTTGATAAAATGTAGTGTAGATTCTACAAGCGATGGCGAACAGGAAGTCAGCAGCTTTTATAACAAACCACTTAACAGCAACCCGGTCATGAATTTCTACTTATGCTTTGTAGCCGGGGGTTAACTGTATATCTTTTGCGTGATTCCCTTGCAGCACGTAAAAACAAACGGCTGTATGCGTAGGAGGAGGATCAAGAAAAAGCCCGGTACAGTACCGGGCCTGCATCAGTGTTTTTTACAGATTAGTATGTGGAAGCGTTGATCATTGCATTGGCGAGTGTGGAGTAGCATTTTGTCCACGCCTGCTTTACTTCCGGAGTATAATCTTTTCCAAGACCTTGCTCTAATGTCCACAACAGTGCTTCGCCTACTTTTTGGTATTGGGCAGGTTTTACACCGTATGCTACATGGCGCCGGCCCATAGCAGCAATATCTTCGGTTAACTCATCCAGGTTGTCGAGCCGTGCCACAATGGTGCTGAGCATATCAATGAGTTTTTGATATTGCTGGTTCATTTCTTTTGGGAACATTTTACGTACCGATGGATTTTCCAGAAACAATTTGGAATAGAATGTATCACCAACCACGGCTGGATTGATTTCCCTGAAAAGTTTCCATGTACGTTTGATCAATATAATTTCATCCTTTGTCATCGCTGTTCAGTTTCTTCAACAGTAAAATTGCAGCAACGCTAAACGCCGGCAAAGAATAATTGCGTGAACGGTAGTAAAAATCAATTGAGGTGTAAAAGCCCCGCTGTTAAACGGGGCATCATTCAACCTTATGTACCAAGAGAACCAACTATGCACGTTGCGGTGTATCGGCCGTTGCCTCCAACATGGCCGAGGACAGTAAACTGTAACAGGTTATCCATGCCTGTTTTACTTCAGGAGTCCAGAGGTTGGTAAGCGCCTGCTCCAATGTCCATAATAAGGCGCTGCCAACAATTTCATAATGCTCTTCCCGTACACCATATTTCACGTGGCGCTTTGCCAGTTGCTTTATATCGTCGAAAATGGTATCCAGCTTATCAAGCCGGTTGATCACATAGCTGATCATGGTCATTAATTTTTTTGATTGCACCGGGACAGATTCGCTGAACATA
>CAYMSG010000100.1:0-9703 GCA_964392955.1 uncultured Chitinophagaceae bacterium
TGCAACATCGGTTTGCCCGATATGGCTCAACATCAGAATTGCTCCCTGTAATAAACCGGATGGATTCGCTTTATCCTGTCCGGCAACTCTTGGTGCAGAGCCATGAATAGCTTCGAACATGGCACAGGCTTCGCCGATATTAGCAGAACCGGCCAGGCCAACCGAGCCGGTGATCTGTGCAGCTACATCCGATAATACATCACCATATAAATTGGGCATCACAATTACATCAAACAGCTCAGGCGTATCGGCCATTTTTGCAGCGCCAATGTCAATGATCCAGTGTTCGTTTTCGATCTCCGGATATTCTTTGGCAATTTCATCAAACACTTTATGAAACAAACCATCGGTTTGCTTCATGATATTGTCTTTGGTAAAGCAGGTTACTTTTTTTCGCTTTTGCTGGCGTGCATATTCAAATGCATAGCGGATGATTTTTTCGCAACCGGGCCGGCTGATGAGTTTTAAGCATTGCACCACTTCATCTGTTTGCTGATGCTCAATGCCCGCATACAGGTCTTCTTCGTTTTCACGGATGATAACGATATCCATTACCGGGTGTTTGGTTTTTACAAACGGGTGCAGGCTGCGGCAAGGCCGTACGTTGGAGTACAAACCAAGAAATTTGCGGGTGGTAACGTTCAAACTTTTATAACCACCACCTTGCGGTGTTGTAATGGGTGCTTTCAGAAAAATTTTGTTGCGGCGTATCACATCCCATGCTTCAGGAGCAATACCCGATGTGTTACCGGCGAGGTACACTTTTTCACCTACTTCTATTTCATCAATTTCCAATGCCGCACCGGCAGCTTGTAAAATGGTGAGAGTGGCATCCATTATTTCCGGGCCGATGCCGTCGCCTTTGGCTACTGTAATACGTGTCATGGTATGAAGGTTGATTTTGATGGCACAAAATTGCAGTGCTTCAGTCATAAGTTTTTATTTATATTTACTATGACCAACATAAAAACTATTTATGCATTATACACTCAACCAGCTGCAGGTATTTTTAAAAGTGGTGCAAACCGGCAGTATTACAAAAGCATCAGAAGAGCTTCATTTAACACAACCGGCAGTATCGATCCAGTTACGCAACTTCCAGGATCAGTTTGACATTCCATTAACCGAAGTGGTAAGCCGCAAGCTTTATGTAACCGATTTTGGAAAAGAAATTGCAGTTGCTGCTGAACAGATTCTCCAACAGGTGCAAGCCATCAACCATAAAACTCTGGCGTATAAAGGACAACTGAGCGGACGCTTAAAAATATCAGTTGTTTCTACAGGCAAGTATGTGTTACCTTATTTTTTATCAGCCTTTGTAAAAGCAAATCCGGGCATTGATTTGGTGATGGATGTAACCAACAAATTGAAAGTGGTGGAAAGCTTAGAGAACAATGAAGTGGATTTTGCGTTGGTGTCAATTCTGCCCGAGCAGATACATGTTGAAAAAATAGATCTCATCCGCAATAAACTTTTTCTGGTAGGGAATACGGAACAGAAGTTTAAGAAGAAAGAGTACACAAAGGAACTGTTTGAAGAGCTGCCACTTATTTTCCGTGAAAAAGGATCGGGTACACGACAAACAATGGAACGGTTTCTGAACCGCCATAACATTGCCGTACAAAAGAAAATGGAATTAACTTCCAATGAAGCGGTGAAACAGGCCATCCTTGCAGGGCTGGGTTATTCCATTATGCCGCTCATTGGCATCCGCAACGAACTGCAGAATGGTGAACTGCAGATCATACCTGTAAAAGGATTGCCGGTGAATACTACCTGGAGCCTTACATGGCTAAAAGGAAAACAACATGCACCGGTTGCGGCAGCGTTCCTTCAGTATATCAAAAAAGAAAAAGCAACCATTGCAGCCACTACGTTTCATTGGTATGAGCAGTATTAAACCAGCATGATCTCTCTAAAACATTGTAGTATGATAAATAAAAAATATTCGCATGCACTTAGCGAATAAAACTCTCCGCTAAATTCGCACTACAATCAAAACGGTTCAATAAATGAAACAACTGCTGTTTATTTTCTTGCTTAGTCCTGCTATGCTGCTTCATGCACAAACAAAAACAAACAACCAGAAACCGGTTCGTTTCCTGCTTGGTGCGGCTTTTGAATTTGGAGGCGACAATCTGGCCGAAGTTTTTTTTACTGATGGGAGTGTACAAAAAATGAATGCCGGACAAGGCGGAACTTTGTTTGCAGGCGGACAGGTACGATTAACCAAATCAGAAAAATTATTTCTGCGTGGCAGTGTGGGTATCAAATACCTCACAACGAAAGCTGATAATGCCCACATTCGTCTTACCCGTATTCCGTTACAGCTTTCATTGAATTATGTACCCGTTAAAAAACTTCGCCTGGCAACTGGTGTTGTTACACACCAGGCGATCAACTTGAAATTTGATGGGCTGGGGCAGGATGCAAAATTTACTTCTTCTCCCGGTTTGCAGTTTGAAGCTGGTTATGGTTTGTTTGCTTTGTCGTACACAGTTATGACGTATAAAGATGCCGACAAAACATCGTACAGGGCCAATGCAATCGGGATTACTATTTCAGGTGTGTTTTAAATTACTAACGAATTCAGAAATACAAACGCCTCCGGAATGGAGGCGTTTGTATATAAACGATATCTTTCAAATTGATCTAAGCTAACTGCTCTGCAAAAGGCAACTTGCGTAAACGTTTGCCGGTAGCAGCAAAAATTGCATTTGCTAATGCTGCAGTTATTGGTGGAAGAGCCGGTTCGCCTAAGCCTGTTGGCGCTTCATCCGATTCAACAAACTGTACTTCAATGTCCAGTGGTGCATCTTTCATGCGCAGAAACTTGTAGGTGTTGAAGTTTGTTTCAGCCACTGCACCGTTTACAAACGTAACTTTCGGGAACATGGCATGGCTGATGCCATCAACAATGGACCCCTGTACCTGGTTTTCTGCACCACTTACATTGATCACACGACCGCAGTGTACGGCACAATATACTTTCATCACCCTTGGTTGTCCATTTACCAGTTGCACATCCACCACCTGTGCTACATAGGAACTGAACGAAAACCAGGTGGAGAAACCCCTGAACACACCCGGTGTTTTTGTTCCCCACTTGCTCATCTTTGCTACGAGTTCAACAACACTTTTGTATTTATCAGGATCATAGCCAAGACGACCTACGGGTTCCTGTTTGGCCTTTTGAAATAATTCTAATCGAAAGGCAACGGGATCTTTTTTCAATGCAGTGCATACTTCATCCATAAAACTTTCAGCAACATATGCCAGCGTGTTTGCACCGGGTGCCCTCCACCAACCCGTTGGTGTATTGCTGGTATAACCTTGTCCTTCGGCACGGTAGTTGGCTATTGCACCTGCAACATAACTATCGCCCCGCACCCCTCGGCCAATACCAACACCCGACTGATGCCATGCAAGTAAATTATCGGCAGACAATGCTGCACGATAGCGCCACATTTCGGCCGGACGATAAAAATCGTTCTGCATATCATCTTCACGGGTCCATTGTACCTGCACCGGGCATTGTGCAGCAGCAGAGATCAACGCAGCTTCTACTCCGTTATCGGTCATTAACTTTCTTCCGAAACCTCCGCCCTGACGTGGTGATGAAATGCTAATATTCTCTTCCGGTATTCCCAATTGTTTCGATACTTCTGTTCTTACAGAACCGGGCACCTGGGTTGGACCAAATAATTCAACTTTTCCATCTTTTACATTCGCAGAAAAGTTAAGCGGTTCCATCTGCCCGTGCGACAGTGTTGGAATTTCGTAGGTTACATCCAACAGCTTTGTGGCATTTTTAGCAGCGGCTTCCACATCACCATCATTACGTGCAGGCGGAGTGGAGGCCGGTTTGTCAAGCAATGTTTTGAATGCTGCAAAATGATCGGCGCTGCTTTCTAATTTTTCTGTTGCATTCCATTGGATCACCAGTGCATCTCTTCCTTTTTTGGCGGCCCATGTAGAAGTGGCAAGTACTGCCACTGCATTTTTGATCTTCACCACTTTTTTTACGCCTTCAATTTTTAAAGCAGCTGCATCATTTACTTCGCCCAATGTTTTACCATAGGCTGGTGGGCGTGCAACCATTGCAAACAACATTCCTTCCCGGCGTGTATCAATTCCAAATAATGGTTGACCGGTTACAATTTTATGTGCATCAATATCCTTTACACGTGTACCGATAATTGTAAAATCTTTCGGATTTTTCAATGTGGGCTTGGCCGGTACTTCCAGTTTTGCAGCGGCTGATGCCAATGCTGCATAACTTAATTTTTTTCCACTTGCAGTATGTATTACTTCTCCATTTTCAACTGTACATTCTGCTACAGGAACATTCCATTGTTGCGCTGCTGCTGTGGTTAACATTTCACGTGCTGTTGCACCAACCGTACGCAATTCTGTATAACGTCCTCTTACAGAACCGCTGCCCCCGGCTGTTTGCCGTCCGAATTCCTTTTGTAAAGGAGCTAATTCAACCTGTATTTTTTTCCAATCAACACCCAGCTCTTCTGCAACGATCATGGGCAATGATGTTTTTACTCCTTGCCCGATTTCGGGATTGGGTGCAAACAAAACAATGGTACCATCTGCACCTATTTTGATATAGGAATTGGGGGTAAAGATCACATCTTCCAATGCTTTTGCTTCAGCAGATGAGTTGAGTAAGCTGAAACTGATGAGCATACCGCCGCCGGATAAAGCGGATACCTTCAGAAAATTTCTTCTTGAATATGTTGTTTCCATGATTCTTTTTTTAGATTGTTTTTTCTGCTGCTACATGAATTGCTTTGCGGATGCGGACATGTGTACCACAGCGGCAAATGTTTCCCGACATGGCATCATCAATGTCTTTATCAGTTGGTTTGGGTTTTCGCTTCAACAAAGCAGCTGCACTCATGATCTGTCCAGCCTGGCAATAGCCACACTGAGAAACATCCAGTTCTTCCCAGGCCTGTTGCAACGGATGATCACCTGTTGCACTTAATCCTTCAATAGTTACAATAGCACTATTTTTTACAGCAGAAACAGGTAAGGAGCAGGAACGAACGGCATTGCCGTTGAGGTGCACCGTACAGGCGCCGCATTGTGCAATGCCACAACCGAATTTTGTACCTGTTAAATTCAAATGATCACGCAACACCCATAGTAATGGTGTATCGGCAGCAGCTTCAACCTGGAGCGTTTTACCGTTTACTGACAGCGAATAGTTCGGCATAAGTAATGAATATTTTTTGTTAAGCAGAAACCATATCTAAGGGTTTCACTACTAAAATTAATTTTAATCAGCGTTAAAACAATAAGATATTTAACCAAAGGGAAAATAGCTGGATACCTGGTGACAGGAGAAACAGGTATCCATATGATTTAGATTGTGTGCAGTTGGTTCGTCTAATCGTCAAACCGATATTCGATACCGGTCTTAAACAGCAAACAAGAATGTGCAAATGGCTGCTGCGGCTTAATGTACCAGTTCATTCCAGTTGTCGGCAGCAGCACCATCCGAAATATGTTTTATACAGAGAAAGGGAATGTTTTCTTTTTGGGTGATGAATGCCAGCGGACAGGCTTCCATATCCACCACGTTATAAATATGAGCAGTATGACTCATTTTAAAACTATCGCCCGTGCCGCAAATACCTTGTGGCAGTGTTTCGATCTGCAAGCCGAATTTCAGCAGCGGTGTTTCGTCCAGTTGAAAACCACCCCCCCTCAACATCCATATCATGTTGAATAAATTTTGTACAGTATACAATTTCTCCTTGGCTGAATGTATTACTGCCTGCCGATCCCTGGTTAATGATCATTCCCGGTTTATGTTGTGTAATGTATTTGGTGTATGTATATGCTGCACTCAGCTTACCAATACGGGTGAGCAGTATGTTGCAATCCATAACTCTCCACCCGCTTCCGATTCCAGTGCGAACACAAACAAGGCATCTTTTAACGGAAGCTGATGTTGCATGGATACTACTGAAGCCATGCTCCAAAATACAAAACCATCGGCATTGCTTATTTTTGTTTCTTCATGTACAAGCAACAACTCACCAAAGAACAGGCACATCAAAAAGCAAAGCATTATTGTGCGTACCAGGAGCGTTGTCACAGTGAAGTAAAAGAAAAACTATACAGCTTTGGTTTACGTAAAGTGGATGTAGAAGAGTTGTTGTCGAAACTGATCGAAGAAGATTATTTGAACGAAGAACGCTTTGCTGTACAGTTTGCCGGTGGACGTTTTCGTATGAAACAATGGGGACGGGTAAAGATCAAATACGAACTTAAACAAAAACAGGTAAGTGACTATGTGATCAAAAAAGCCATGAAAATAATTGATGAAGAAGATTACCGGGCAACCGCACAAAAACTCTACGATCAAAAAGTAACACAACTGAAAAGTGAAACCAACCTGTTTGTTCGAAAACGAAAACTCACCGATTATTTATTACAGAAAGGATATGAACATGCCATTATTAATGAATTGTTGCAATAAACAGGATGTTCTGTTTTTCAGTAATCTTGTAACCACATGTTGAAACCAGCTATTGTTTGCCTGTTTTTTGTCTGCTCTTGTGCCATTATGTACGGACAGGATACGTCTGCTGTTTTTACAAAAGAGTTGACATTCATTACAGAGAACGATAATTATAATTTCACGAAACAGGATCGCTACTATTCCAATGGTTTGTTTCTTCGCTACCAATGGTTGAATAAGGCAATGTCCTCTTCAACTGTTGCAGCAAAACTACACCGTGTTGAAGCCGGACAAATGATCTTTAATCCCTATCTCAACCGTCGTTCACTGGAACAGGTGCTGGAAAAGCAAGATCGTCCCTATGCGGCCTGGCTGTATGCCGGTTATGGACAAACCAATGTGTTGAACAATGAACGTGTTGTACAGTTTGATGCAATGCTTGGTGTTCTTGGTCCTGCTGCAAAGGGAAAAGAAGTGCAAACAAATTACCATCAGCTCATCGGTTTGTATAAACTGTATGGCTGGGAAAATCAATTGCAGAACGAAGTGGGTATAAATGCGTCGGTACGCTATTATCACCCAATCATCACTTCTGCAAAAAATATGCGGCTGCATGCCGCTGGGAAAGCTGTCATCGGAAATACATTTACTAATGCTGCATTCGGTGCGTTGTTGAAACTCGGTAAACTGGAAGAGGAACAATATTCAGCGTATTGGACAGGGCGGCTTGGCCAACGTAAACAGCAACAACGCCATCAAACTGAATTCATTTTTTTCCTGGAACCAACACTTGTTGCGCAGGCATACAATGCAACGGTACAGGGTGGATTGTTCCGCAATGAGAAAGGGAATTATGTTTCAGAACTCAACCCGTTTATATATCTCATTAAATCCGGCATCATCCTTTCAAACCGGCAAACTTCGTTTTCGGCGTATTACCACATCAAGCAACGGGAAGCAAAATCCATGATCGATCCGTTTGAAGTGTATGGTGCTTTTGCATTCAGCATCCGCTTTCGCTAACTTCGTGGCATGAGCCATCTTACATTCACACTGATTCAAACCAATTTGCATTGGGAAGATAAGACCGCCAACCTGCAGATGCTGGAAGAAAAGATCAACTCCATTCAGCATCCCACCCAGATCATTGTATTACCTGAAATGTTCAATACCGGGTTTAGCATGAAGCCCGAAGAACTGGCCGAAGATATGAACGGCCCGGCGGTTGAATGGATGAAACGCATTGCTGCTGAAAAGCGGGTGATCGTTACCGGTAGTTTAATGATACGGGAGGCTGTTTCAAGCGACCAGTCGATTGAGGCGAATGAAAGTGGCCAGACCGGCATAGCCTTACCAACCAACTATTTCAACCGGCTCATCTGGATGTTACCGAATGGTCAACATGGTGTGTATGATAAACGTCACTTGTTTGCGTATGGAGATGAAGACAAACATTACACCGCTGGAAGCAAACGCTTAATTGCTTCAGTCAATGGGTGGAAAATTAACTTACAGGTTTGTTATGATCTGCGGTTTCCGGTATGGGCAAGGCAAAGCCCCTCCCAACCTTCCACTTCAGAGCAGGAGTTAGCTCCAGAATATGATGTATTGATCTATGTTGCCAACTGGCCCGACCGCCGTGTGCATGCATGGAAAACATTACTTACAGCGAGGGCGATCGAAAACCAGTGTTATGTAATTGGAGTGAACAGAACGGGTAATGATGGTAACGGCATTTATCACAGCGGCAACAGTATGGTAGTAGATGCAATGGGCGAAGTGCTGTATGAAAAAGAACACGAGGAAGATGTATTTACCATTACACTCTCCAAAGAAAAATTAGAAGAAACAAGACATAAACTTCCTTTTTTAAAAGACGGGGATGCATTCAGCATTCTATTATAACAACAACATGTTAGCATTTTACAACGGAAGAATATTTACAGGCGATCGGTTTTTAAACGGGTATGCGGTATTGGTGAAGAATGGGCTTATTGTATCTGTTTTACCTGCAATGGATCTGCCTGCTGCGGTAGATCGTTACGATTTGCAGGGAAATATATTGGTACCTGCGTTCATTGATCTGCAGTTGTATGGTGGCAATGGCATGTTGTTTTCACAGTCGTTGAACGAAGATGCTATTCTTGCAACCGATGCCTATTGTGTAAGCGGTGGTTGTACGAGGTTTCTGTTAACAATGGCTACCAACAGCCTGGCAGTGTTTTCAAAGGGAATTGAAGTAGCAAAAACATTTGTACAAAAAAACCGGCAAACAGGATTACTGGGCTTACACCTGGAAGGCCCGTATATCAACCCGGTAAAACGGGGAGCGCATTTATTGGAACACATCAAAGAACCTACGCTTGATGAAGTGAAACTATTGATTGATCAAAGCGAAGGCATTGTAAAGATGATGACGCTTGCACCCGAACAGTGTAGTGATGAAGTGATTCGACTTTTATTGGACAATAACATCATTGTATCTGCGGGCCACAGCAATGCAACCTATGAACAGGCCACGGCTGCTTTCAACAACGGCATAACAACGGCTACACACTTGTTCAACGCAATGTCTCCATTACAAGGACGGGAGTTGGGAATGGTGGGGGCTATTTACGATCATGCAACTGCGTACAGCAGTATTGTATGCGATGGGTTTCATACTTCATTTGCAGCTGTACGCATCAGCAAAAAAATGATGCAGGAGCGATTGTTCTTTATTACCGATGCTGTAACTGAAGTGCGAGAGGGAGCCTATCAGCATGTATTGAAAGATGACCGGTATGTATTACTGGATGGAACCTTATCGGGCTCTGCACTTACCATGGCAAAAGCGGTTGCTAATGCTGTGCAGAAAGCCGGGATTGAATTAGATGAAGCCCTGCGGATGGCATCACTTTATCCTGCAAGAGCAGCAAGGCTTGAAGGTTTCGGTAAAATTGAAGATGGGTACAAAGCAGATTTTGCTGTGATGGCTGTTAACGGCGATGTACAACAGGTGTACCGGAACAATCAATTTCTGTAATGAAAACTATCTGCATACGAAGAATAAAAAAGACCGTAGCAGGATTACTACAGTCTTGATTCTACATGAGAAATATTCAGTGCTATTGATAAGCGGGTACTTCTTCTTGTGTACGTTTCTTTTTGTGTTCCGGAACTGTTGGTAATGACTTTGCTATTGTGTTTGTTGAAACGCTTTCGGCCTTCAAACGTTTA
>CAYMSG010000101.1:0-9670 GCA_964392955.1 uncultured Chitinophagaceae bacterium
CAGAAATCGAATCTTAATTGGTTAATTCGTTTTTTATATTTTATCAACTGTTGAGGATCGTCGATTTTTCTTTGTATTGTTCTGTTGGATGATAAATGAATAACAAGCTTCCACCTTTAATGTTGTTGATGATGGCTTTTGTTTGTTTCATTGGCACAGCAGGGCATCCCAAGCTGCGGCCCAGGTAGCCGTTGCTGCTTGCAAACTGTGGTGTAACATAATCGGAGCCATGTAATACAATAGCCCGTTCAAATGCTTTATCGTTGATCCCTTTTTCCAGTCCCTGCAAACGCATGGCATAGCCTTTTGATCCGTAATAACTCTGCAGTGTTAAGTAAAACCCGAGGCTGCTTTTATTTGACTCCGGTCTGTTTGAAAAATCGGTAGCATAAATCAATCCGCTCTTGCGGCCATGTGCCACCAATGTTTGATGAAGGATCTTTCCTTCTTCCATATCAATTACAAACAAGCGGTCTTGCGAAGATGGTTTTGAAAAATCGGCGATCGTAAGTACATCTTTTTTCTGCACTTTCCCCTGTTCCATTAATTTGTAGTAGCCTTTATACGCCAGCTCAAATGCTTCTTCTTTTAAGCCAGCTTCGAGCAGATGAAGCGTATCATAAATGCTGTCAGCCTTTAATGAAATCATTTCCTCCATGCTGAGTTCAGCAGCAGGTTCTTTTTTTTCTTCTAAGTAATGTGTAAGAGTAGCAGCGTCGTGGTTATTCCCCGCAATTGCAATGGGGATCTGTAAAAAAATGCAAGCTGCAATGGCTAAGTACAGTGCATTGGCACGGAATAGTTTCATAGTTGTGTTTTTTAACGGATAATGGATATTTAAAAATAATAAAACTTTCTTCTTCACCAAACTCATAGCCGGTAACGATTTTAAATTAAAAATATTTCCTCTGGCAGCAGAATTGTTTTGGAACTAAGTGTTTATAGCTAGTGGATGGTGAAAGTGTTGCAAAGTTAGCCCCGCATGCCAAGAAAGAATGTTAAAACCCGGTTCCGGATAGGTTCATTCTTTGCCTGCAATGGCTGAACCACAGTTGTCTTTTTTGTCTGAAAACAACTAACACATTGATTTCAAGAACTGTACGGCGGGAAAGGTTGGAAGCCTGTTATTCTCTAATTTGCGGTATTGAAACAATGATGAACTATCCCGTTTACCTGGACTATAATGCCACCACCCCCTGCGATCCAAGGGTGCTGGACACTATGTTGCCGTATTTCAGTACACATTTTGGCAATGCAGCCAGCAAAACGCATGCATTTGGATGGGTAGCTGAAGAAGCGGTGGCCGTTGCCCGAGAGCAGGTAGCCGACCTGATTGGTGCCGACCCGACTGAAATTATTTTTACATCGGGCGCCACAGAAGCGATTAATCTTGCTCTGCAAGGTGTTTATGAAACATACAGGATAAAAGGGAGCCACATTATTACGCTTGAAACAGAACACAAAGCAGTGTTGGATACTTGCGATTTACTGGAGCGAAAAGGCGCAAGCATTTCCCGTTTAAAAGTTGATGCCAATGGCTTACCTGATCTCGCTGCTCTGGAAAAAGCAATTCGGCCCGATACGATACTGATTGCCATGATGTATGCCAACAACGAAACTGGAACCATCATGCCGGTGCAGGAAGTAGGTACGCTTGCGAAACAGCATAACATTCTTTTTTTTACGGATGCAACGCAGGCGATTGGAAAAATTCCTGTTGATGTGCTGAACGATGGAATCGATCTGCTGGCATTATCGGCACATAAACTATACGGACCGAAAGGAGCAGGTGCTTTGTATGTGCGCAGAAAAAATCCAAGAGTAAAATTAACTCCCCTGCAATATGGTGGTGGTCATGAGCGTGGTTTGCGAAGCGGCACGTTGGATGTACCCGGCATTGCAGGGCTTGGAAAAGCATGCGCCATTTGTAAAAATGAACTCCAAAATGAAAGTATTCGCTTATCGCAACTGAGAGATGATTTGCTTGAGGGATTACTGGCAACAGGTCATGCATTTTTAAATGGAACGAAAGAACAGTTGCTGCCGCATGTTGCCAATGTTTCGTTTACATTTCCCGGGGCTGATCAATTGATTGCACGACTCAATAAATACATTGCTGTTTCAGCCGGATCGGCTTGTACTTCTGCTTCCTTAGAACCTTCGCATGTATTGAAAGCGATGGGTATTTCAGATGAAGCAGCGGCAGGTTCGATACGTTTTAGTTTGGGACGTTTTACCACAGAACAGGAAATAAGTTATTCATTGGAAAAAATAAAAGAAGTCATAACGGAGATGAGTACATCCTTCTCGTAAATACATAAAAAAGCCTCTTGCAAAACAAGAGGCTGTACATAAGGCTAATGGTTGATTATTTTTTTACCCGCTTAAATGTTGCTTCCATAAACTTCATTTCTTTTCCATCAGGGCCATCACCATACATGGTCATCACATAATTATCATCATCCATAAATTTCTGTTCCTGGCGAACATTTGCATCTTTACCGGTTACAGGATCGGTTTGTGTTCCTTTATATGTCATGGTTTTTGTTGCGGCATCATATTGCCCTGTCATCAGTATAATGCCAGATCCCATATTGTCAATCCAGGTTAATACAAATTGTTTTTTTGCATTATCATAAGCAATAGTGCTTTGCCCTTCAAACGCCATTCCCATCATTGTACCCGACATGTTTGCAATTTGATATAAACCATTCATTGCCATTTTCACTACTTCAGTTGCTTTTGACTTTGACGGTTCCGGTCCTCCAGCATAAGAGCTTACATCCGCCTCCCATGTGCCCACATGGCCAGCCAGCCATTTATGCATATCGCCGGGTGTTGCAAAATCCTGCCAGGCTTTGGCCATTGCAGCCGAATCCATTGGTGGTGAGGTTTCAGGAGTTGTTGATACAGCAGTTGTATCGGTTGCAGTTGATTCTGTTTTGTTTTCATTGTTGCAGGAGGTAAAAATGAATGCAAGCAACGTAATGCAGATAGCGATCCGTTTCATTTGAATAATTTTTGTTTTAAGGAACAATAAAATACGCTCTTTCTTTTCTTTCTGCAAGAAGAAAAAAGATGAAACCGGAAATTAAGCGGATAAAGATCAGCCCATGGCTGCAAATAAACGTTCCGCATCTGCTTTGTGGAAGAGCTGTGTGCCGGCATTCATCGTAGCGGCGCTGCCACAGGCTACCCCAAACGAAATCACTTCCTTGAGTGAACGGTTTTGTTGCAACATGTATGTCATGCCTGCCACCATACTATCGCCTGCGCCTACTGTACTCTTCTTCTCCACTTTTGGTGCGGTTGCAAAATGTTTTTCATCGCTGCTCATCAGCCATGCGCCATCGGGGCCCATACTTACAGCAATCAGTTCTGCATAGCCATCCCGTATCGCTTGTTGAGCAGCATCCGGCACTTCGTTTTT
Organism: uncultured Chitinophagaceae bacterium; assembly: GCA_964392955.1. Classification (GTDB taxonomy): domain Bacteria; phylum Bacteroidota; class Bacteroidia; order Chitinophagales; family Chitinophagaceae; genus Lacibacter. Next base: position 3,431 of record CAYMSG010000101.1, read on the forward strand.
ATCGAGCCATTCTACATTCAGCATTTTACATAGCTCACCGATATTTGGTTTGATGAGGTATGCACCTTTGCCCTGCAGTGCCTGCAATGCTGGTCCGCTTGTATCAACAATACAACGGGCACCAACAGTTTTTGCATTCTTCACGATCAATCCATAAAAGTAATCAGGCAAGCCCGGAGGTAAACTTCCACTTGCAATTACATACGATGGAGAAAAACTGCGGATATGATCAACGAGAGTGATGATCGTTTCTTCCTGTACCGCACGACCGGGAAACGTAAAACGAAACTGATTGTTGGTGGATGTTTCCAGCACGATCCAGTTTTCTCTTGTTTCCACTTTTGTATCGACAGCATGAAATTCCAATCCGGCTTCACGAAGTAATGAACAAAGCATATCACCATTATATCCGCCTGATGGAAATAAAGCAACAGATGCTGTTTCAAGTTTTTTTAATGCTTTGGTTACGTTGATGCCGCCACCACCTGGTTCGTTTACCACTTCTGTACAACGGAGTTTGCTTTCCGGTTTCATTTTTTCAGCGGCAGAACTTTTATCGATACAGGGATTGAGCGTTACGGTGAGGATCATGTAGTTTATTCAATTAATTGTATGAATGATTTTCCAGTTCTGTCAGTACGAGATCGATTCGTTTACTGAGTGTATCAAAATCGGTGTAGCCACGGGCCAGCAGATGGAATTTTGTTTCCGTAGTTTGTATCAGAACCTGCGGAAAACCTGTTACCTGTAGTTGTTTACACAATTGAAATTCGTAGTAAGCCTGCTCTTTGTATTCTTCCGATTGCAGCTTTGCATAAAAATCGTCGGCATCAATGTTGTACTTTTCGAGAAGGTGACGATATGCTTCGTTATCCGTGAGATCCCTTCCTTCATAATGCAGACTGTGCTGCAGGTCAGAAGCAAATTGAGCCTGTTGCTCAGGAAATAACTCTTTAAAAATTGACAACGCAATGGCAGGTTTTTCTGACGAAGGAAACCAGTCACTTTCTTCCGGGTTTTTGATATGCCAGAGATAATCTTCGCCAAATTTTATTCCTGTGTGCTCTTCAACTGTTTTGTACGCTTCTTTAATATAATCTGCTGTTACACGAATATGAACGGGTTGTTCCGGCAAGATCATGCCACCACTTAACACTTCGCAATGAAGTTTCTGTTGATATGCTTCGCTGATTTTTTTGATAACAGGACTGAAACCATAGCACCAGCCGCAATACGCATCGTAACAATAAATCAAAATCGGTTGCATGCGTCAAAGGTAAAATGTTCTGCAATATGAAATTTCATTACCATAAAATCACGCCCTGCTTTACACGTAATGAAATATCATAAGCGTGTTCAAAGTTTTCCAATGGATTTTTGCTTAGAATTAAAAAACTGGCTTCATACCCTTCCTGCAGTTTGGCAATTTTTCTGTTTGGAAAAATTACAGCAGGTGTAACCTCGCACCACATCTTCAATAATTCAAGGTTTGTATAAACATTCAGCTTTCGTAAATATTCGATCTCAGTTTGTGCGGTGAGGTTGTAACTGTCGCACCCGATTGTTACCGGTACATGATGCTTTTTCAGCAACAGCAGATTTTCTTTCTGCACTTTCATTTGTACTTCACGCTGCAGGTTACTCATGGGTTTTATTTCGGTTTCCAGCAACGAATAAGTGGGATCAACATGCACACCCTTGCGCTTCATCTTTCGGGCAAGCCGGGATGAAAGTTTATAATAGGATTCTGTATAGCCATCTCTCCATCGTACCTGGTAACCGGGTAAATGATTGATCTCATCAACGCCTGCTGCCAACGCAACTCGCAGATCGGTTGGTGTTTCAGTATGTGCACTAACTTTTAATCCTGCAGCATGTGCTTTTGCAGTAATAAGTTTTGCGAGCTTTGGATCAATTCCTTTTTTGCCATTAAACAATGTATCATCTTTCCGCAATTCATATTCTTCTGAAAAGATGAGATAGAATTTGATGAAGCCGGGCTTCTGCGAAAGAATGAATGGCCACTTTTTTTCCAACTCTTCTTTGGAATTGATGAGGTAATAGGCTTCGCCTTCAAAACTTTTTGTTGTCCAGCCGGGTAAAGCTTTTTTGTAGGTGGTCCCCAACATATAATTATACAATGTTGTTGGATGGCCCCCTCTGCCTGTCAGTCCGCCATTTGCATAGATCACATCCACACTTCGTGGATGATTGATCTTGCTTTTGATCTTATTTGTTGCAAACGGAATACTGTTTGGATTTTTGATGTAGAAGATACCATCGGCGAGATAACGTTCAATAAACACCTCAATATCCTGATCGGTTTCAGGTGAATGATTGTGTGCTTCACCAAACGGCGGAACAATGTACTGCTGTTTGAGGTCCACCACTGTATCAACAACAGATGGTGCTTTTTTTGTAAGAAGTCCATTCACACTATAAAAATCACTGGCAATAAACTCTTTCCCATTAAACCATTGCCCGTTGATGAAGTGAATCGTTTTATCCTGCGCTGCCAGAGCGAGTTTTATAGAGATACAAACAATCAATAAGAAAAAACGCATCACCGTTTTTGTTTAATGTGCTTCTAACCAGTTATCACCTGTCCCCGCTTCTGCAATTACCGGCACACCATGTTTGAGTGGCATAGCCGTTTGCATACAATCAATAATCAGTGTTTTAATATCATCTGCCTCTTCTTTCAATACATCAAACACCAATTCATCATGCACCTGCAGAATCATTTTACTTTTGAAAGTACTCTTCTTTAGTGCCTCATGCGTTTTGATCATAGCGAGTTTGATCATATCGGCTGCTGTTCCCTGTATGGGTGAGTTGATGGCGTTTCGCTCTGCATAACCACGCACGGTAAAGTTGCTGGAGTTAATATCACGCAACCAACGCTTACGCCCCATCAAGGTTTCAACATAGCCATTTTCACGTGCAAAATTCACGGTGTCATCCATATACTTTTGAATACCTGCAAACTCACGCTTGTAGTTATCAATAATTTCTTTTGCTTCAGTACGACTGATGCCTAAGTTATCGGCCAAGCCAAATGCACCTTGTCCGTAAATAATTCCGAAGTTTACACTCTTGGCTTTGTAACGCATTTCCTTGGTCACATCTTTCTCTTCTACTTTATACACTTTCGCTGCAGTGGCCGTATGAATATCTTTTCCCTGAATAAATGCATCACACATAGCAGGATCACCACTTATAGCTGCTACTATCCGTAATTCAATCTGCGAATAATCAGCACTCACCAGTACATGATCTTTATCTCTTGGAATAAATGCCTTGCGTATTTCTCTTCCCCGTTCTGTACGAACAGGTATATTCTGCAGGTTGGGATTATTACTTGCCAACCGACCGGTAACTGCAACAGCCTGACCGTAAGTGGTATGAACTCTTCCTGTTTTTCGATTGATCAGTTGCGGCAATGCATCTACGTAAGTTGATTTCAACTTTGTTAGCTCACGAAAAGCGAGAATATCGGCTACAATGGGGCTTGTGTGTGCCAGCTTCAGCAATACATCTTCACCAGTTGCATATTGCCCGGTTTTTGTTTTCTTCGCTTTGGGATCAAGTTTTAAATGATCGAACAACACTTCGCCCAATTGTTTGGGTGAAGCAAGATTGAATTTCAAACCTGAAGAACTGTACACCCGCTGTTCTGCTTCCTTTGCCTCTTTATCGAGTTGTTTCGAATATTCATTCAAAAAATCCACATCCACTTTTATTCCTTCAAACTCCATATCAGTCAATACTTTCACCAACGGGTTTTCCACTTCGTAAAACACACGTTCCACTTCTTTTTCTTTCAACAGTGGAAACAACGAATGTTTTAATTGTAAGGTGATGTCGGCATCTTCAGCTGCATAATCAGTGATCTTTTCTAATTCCACATCACGCATTGTTCCCTGTTGTTTGGCTGTTGAGTTCTTTGGAACTTTTTTACCAATCAGCTCCTCAATATGCACTGGCTCATAACCAAGAAACTGTGCACTCAACTCATCCATACTTCGTTTACCATCGGGTTCTACCACATAATGCGCCAGCATGGTATCAAACAAGGAGCCTTTCAATTCTACATCATACCATTTCAACACCAACAGATCATATTTAATATTCTGCCCGATCCATGTTTTGCTCTCATCATCAAACAATGGCTTGAAGATGGAAAGGACTTTTTTTGTTTCAGTTTGATCAACAGGACAAGGAACATACCATGCTTTGTGTGGTTGATACGAAAAACTCATGCCTACAATTTCACAATCATTTGCATCGATGCCGGTCGTTTCTGTATCAAAACAGATTTCTTTTTGTGTTGCTAATTCAGCCACGAGTTCTTTCATGGCAGCTTCTGTTGTTACAGCAATGTATTCATGTTCGGTGTTATGGATATTTTTGGAAGCACCAAGATCCAACACAGCAGCACCTTCTTCCTGCTCAGCAGTTTCTTCAGCTTCTGCTGCATCGGTTGATGCAAATATTTCTGTTTGTGCAGATTTTGGCGCTGCTTTCTTTTCTTTCCGCACTTCACCCATTGTGGTATCGATCACATTCCCGAACAGATCTTTCTGCACAGCAACGGGTGCTGAACTGAATGCGTTAAAGTCATCACCTAAAATCCTCTTGCCGATTGTTTTAAATTCCAATTCTGCAAATACTGCTGCCAGTTCTTCTTTGTTCCATTCTTTCAACCGAAAATCTTCTTCATGAAATTCAACCGGTACATTGGTAATAATGGTGGCGAGTTTTTTACTCATGATGGCAAGGTCTTTTCCGGCCGCTACTTTTTCGCCCATCTTGCCTTTGATATTTGCCGCATTTTCTAATACGTTTTCCAGGCTGCCATATTCGGCTAATAATTTGGCTGCTGTTTTTTCACCTACCCCCGGTATTCCGGGAATATTATCAACTGAATCACCCATCATCCCCAATATATCAATCACCTGGCTCACATTTTTGATTCCCCATTTGGCACACACTTCTTCCGGACCCATGATTTCTACATCACCCCCTTGGTAAGCAGGTTTATAAATTTTTACTTTGTCCGTTACCAGTTGCCCATAATCCTTATCGGGCGTAACCATAAATACTTCGTAACCGGCTGCTTCTCCCTGGCGGCTAAGCGTACCAATTACATCATCGGCTTCATAACCATCACACTCAATTACCGGAATATTAAATCCCTTGATGATCCGTTTGATGTCGGGGATGGCGAGTAACAGATCTTCAGGAGCTTCCTGCCGGTTGGCTTTGTATTCTGCAAAATCGGTATGACGTTCAGTTGGTGCAGCCGTATCAAAACAAACTGCCATATGCGATGGCTTTTGTTTGGTAATGAGTTCGATCAACGCATTGGTAAACCCAAACTGTGCATTGGTATTTTTTCCTTTGGATGTATTACGTGGATTGCGGATAAGTGCATAGTATGCACGAAAGATGAGAGCAAACGCATCGAGCAAAAAAACTTTTTTATCATTGGCCATGCCGCTAAGGTAAGCCGCCTGCAGAGCTATCCCAACTATCGTTGCTTAAATTTTTATAAACAACAAAAGCCCCGTTTCTTCAACGTGGGTTACATGTAAGCAAAACAAAAACAGGAGGTGGTGGAAACCACCTCCGCAAAACTTACATTATGAGAAAATTCAACACCGGCAGCATAAAAAATATAGGGTACGGATCGCCGGTTCGTTGACTGCTTAACGAAAAAGTTGTTGTACGATATGTACAAAGGAATTACTTGCCGCTATTTTCAGCGAGCTCATTCTCTAAAGGCTTTGCTTCCTTCACAGATTGTTTTTGAGCTGTTTGTTGTCTTGCAACTTCAGATTTGCCTGCAACGACACGTGCCAAGAAAGAATCTTCCTTATAGAACACGTTTAAATAAATAGCGAAGAGGAAAAATACGAACGAGAAGAAACGCAACGGTTTTTTCATGACATTTGGATTTAGTTTTTTCAAAAGAATTGGACAATTCAAATGTAGATACAGTTTTTGAATTATGCAACAGTTCGAAGGCTAATTTCCAAAATTCAGGGTAAGTACTTAAACCCATTCCGGTAAATTTACGGTCGGCTGAAAACCGCTACTGTATTGAGTTACAGCACTCCTTCTTTAATTTCTTCCCATAGGTCACGGTAGCATTGTGCAGCATAACTGCTGCGTGCAAATTCTTCCAGTGGAGCTTTGTGTACACCCATTTTTTCTACATCGCTCAAGTAAGGAATA
>CAYMSG010000102.1:0-9647 GCA_964392955.1 uncultured Chitinophagaceae bacterium
ACCACTACCGGATATTTACCTGCTGTATTATAAACGAAATTGCCCGGAAGTTTGAACACATACAAGGTTTTTCCATTCAGTACGAACGTTGAATCTGGCACCGGTGCATTATTGATCACATCGGGATAACCCGTTAAATCCCATTTCATGCTGATGGGCAAATACGGAAGCGTAAGTGACATCAAAAACGGTGAGCTTTTACAGGTAACCGGACTATTGATTGTTGCATTCGCATTCTGCGTAGTAACATATTGATATAAATCAACGACATTGGTGCCCGCATTATAGCCATACGATTCTGTAGGTCCAAATCCATACGCAATAGCGTTAAATCCTGAATCGGATGAAATATTGTACACGCCACTCCCGGGCAAACTTTGTTTGATATAGGAATAATTGCTATTGCCGGGATGTACTGTAAATGTACCCATAGGCAACACATTTCCGTTGCCATCACGTAAACGAAACGAACTGATGGCAGTTCCCGAGTTAGGGATAACTATATTAATAAAATGTTGAGTAATATTAAAATTACCGGTGGCATTCCACGACACACGGTTGATGTTCTGTTCCACAGGGCTCAGGTAAATTACTTCCGGATCGCCGGGCGCACCATTACCACAAGATCCCTGTGATGTAAAATATTGAGCAACAGTGATGGGATCATCGGCTTCAATGGACATCGGCTGATTGGTAAGCGGCAGATCATAATAAAAGCCACCCACCAAGCTGGCTTGTGAAAGCGCCACTCCATTTACACGTACAACCGTTGCGGCATTGGAAACACAAACCCTGTACAAATTATACGACTGGGGATTGGAAGCAGTGGCCGTTAAATATTTTTTGCCCCAGGCATTTTTTGGAAACGACTGGACCATATAATTATCAGAAGAAGACGAAGTTGTATTCCCGGGGCAAGTAATACTGATACGGCCACTACCTGAAAAAACAGCTATCTTTTTACAGCCACTGCCTGTATTGATGGAACGGATAAATGTTCCGGTAAGATCAACTCCAAAATGGTTATTTCCGCTGGAGGCATTGGTGAATTGTCCCATAATGTTATACACCTGACCTTGCGAAAGCTGAACGGTAAATGGTACTCCTGCCGGCCGGTTCAGAGTTGGCTGGCTTGGAATTATTTCAACGGTGGTTGTGCCCGTGTCGGCCGCAATTACGTAAGCCCATGCGTTTGAATTAACAGTGTTGGCCCTGTTTTGAAAGTTGATGGAATAATACTCACGTCCCAAAGTATTGGTGGGAAAAAGGATGGTAGCCCCGGAAACACTACTGTTATAAATATGAGCATAGGTTACGATCGGCTGATCGCTGGTAATATGGATTCCCTTATTTTCAGGGGCTGCACTTTCGTTCAGCAACCGGGCATCCTGCGCCCCTGCCTTGGGCAATGGGTTCGAGGTAAAAACCGTATTGGCCGGAATAGAATAGTTTACTGAATAGCCAAAACCTGGAATAGAAACAGTAACGTTGGTGGGAGCTTCGGTGGCAAAATAAAGAACCATTTCCTGGGCATTATTTGTGGTCATCATTTGGTGATAGCCATAACCAACCCAGAAATCTCTCCCTTTGTTTGAAAAATCCTGAGCGAAGGAGTACAGATTCGTCAGCATGAAAACAGCCGACAGCAAGAACATTTTTCTCATTACGTAAGCATGTGGAATGTGGACGTACAAGTTAAGTGTTTTCCATTACAAGAAGCAATGAATGAACTCAAGCTTTGGAATTATTTATCCGGCGGAGATAATCCGTTGCAAGCGGTCCTTCGCAAAGCAATAAATCAAGGATGCTGAGGTTGGGGACAAAGCCATGCCGGTCGGCAAAAACCTGCTGGTAAACCGGGAATGTTGTATCGTTTTCGTCGGGCTTATTTCGTGTTAATGAATTGCCCCCCTCCTCCGTTGTTTGGGTCTCAACCGACAGAATGTCAATCTTTACTTTCAACTTCCGTAAACACCACTCAGCAGTTTTGAGGTTGAGATCGAGCAGAAATTTTTCCTTTTCCCGAAACAGTTGCTCCAACTCCGGTGCATAGTCATCGAACCAGGGAGCCTTCCGGTAATTGTCGTGAATACCCCGCCAGTGGATCCGCTGCCAGGGCTCCCCATACCCGATCTGCAAATCCTTGATTTGCTGCTTGGGGGCTCTGCCGCCCACCAGGGGCACGGTGAGGAGGAGGGGACCATTTGCACCCATCAACCTCATTCGGTTCAATTTTAACGTTCTTTGATAGTCTTTATATGGGCAAAATTCAACATTTGACGAATTGATAAATGTTGAATAAAAGTAAATATCTCCAAAGTATTTAAAATCAGTCATATAAATTAAAATAAATAGCTTCAATTATTACCCGAAACAAAATTACCAGCGAGCTTCTTTTTTAGATATTTTGTATCCAATTATATCGCTTAAAAATTTAAATAAAATGTACTTAACTCATTTTAAAAGATTAGTTTATGATACTAGAATAAAGCTATAATTATTTGCTCCAAGATAATCAACCCGTTATCAAAAATCAGCTAATGATTTTAGTCCAAAAATAAGGCTTCTTCAAAAGCTTCTGAAAGAAATATGCAGTGCTTCGCTTAATTTGCAGCCAAACCATTTTTGTTGTGAACAGGCGCTTGCTTCTCTTTTTACTGATCAATATTTCATCCCTATCCTGCAATACATTCAAGATCCCCGACTTTGTAACCTTTACCAACCTGCGCACCGAATCGGTGGGTTTGATGGAAACTACTGTTGCTATGGATCTGGTATATTACAACCCCAACCGGATCGGTTTCCAGGTGCGCCGAACCGAAGCAGATGTGTATGTGGATGATGTGTATTTGGGACGGGCGATCAGCGACACGCTGATTCGTGTTGCCAAAAAGTCAGAATTTGTAATTCCTGTTCGCATCAAAACAGATATGAAAAATTTGCTGAAAAATGCCTGGTCGGCTTTTTCCAACCGCTCAGTACAGGTAAGAGCCAGTGGCACTATCACGGCCGGTGCAGGCGGTATTTTTAAAACCATTCCTCTGGCGTATGAGGGGAGACATGAAATCAGTTTATTTGAGCCGAAGCCGTGATTGTTGAAGATTCAAATGAGAAAACATTCATTGTCAAAAGTGGTGACTTTGATCTTTCACTTTTCCACACAATTTTGCACTGCTCTGTTTGCCGGTTATTGCATCTATATCGGGACATACCAAAACCCGGTTTCGCCCGTTTTAACATTTACTGAACTGCGTTGCAGGTACGTTAAATAACGCAGTTGTAACACAGTTCCAAGCCTGTACACACGCCTCAACCTCTTATTAAGTAACAGTAAAACACCCACCTATGGCCTTGCAAAGCAACAATTTCCTGCGGGGAAAAATCGGCAACCTCATTTATTACAGTCGCTCCGGAAAGTATTTCGTAAAAGTTGCTCCCGAAAGAGTGAACCAATCAGCAGCTACGAAGAATCGAAGCCGCAATTTTGGGCTCGGTGCTTCGCTTTGTAAAACCCTGCGACAATTACTGACTTCTGTACTTCCAGATCCCAAAAACCGGAGTATGCAGTCTCGCTTTTCGGGGGCCTTTTCAAAATGGCTGGGCACATCCAACATAAATGAATTACGGCCACTGCGACCGTTGCCTTTTGTGACCGGCTTTTCTTTTGTCCCTGATACCAGTATGGCGGAGCGGTTTCGGGTACCGCTGCAAATTGAAACAGAAAACGGGGGAACTGTAAAAGTGCTGCTACCCGCATTTGTTCCGGTAAAAGCGATTCATGCTCCGGTACGAACAACCAGGGTTGATATGTTGATTACTGTAGCTGCCGCTGAGCTACGCAGTGCACAGTCCCTTGGCAGCAGTTCCCAAACCGTACACATTGAGTATACCAACAGTCTGCAACCGGCGCTGGAACTGCTATTTCCTGTGGCCACGCTTCCCGGTTCGGTAGTGGTAGTGGCTGCTGCATTACGTTACCAGCTACCAAACGGGAAACAAGAATTACGACCGGCATTTTTACCGGCTTCGGTGATGGATGCATGGTATGTATAAAAGTAATTTGCAACGACGCAGGTATTGAGGATAAAAAGCAAAGTTGGATGCATCATCAATAAAATAATTATTGAAATAAAGTCAGACTCAAACTTCATTAATTGAATATGAGGAACACAATAGCAAAGCGATAACTTTCGCCCCTGTAGGTGTTCCCCGCAGCCGATAAAAGAACCAATGAAGAAAAACAGCACACCGCCCTCGTTGTGTCTTATGACCAACGAGATCAAGGCTATACAGTTGATAAGTTTTTGTCGTTTTCTTTGTAGCTTATTCATATATGAATTTCACTGAACACCATCCTCAATTTTTTACAGCCACTATTCTGGAGTGGAAGCACTTGCTAAAAGATGATAAATACAAAGAAGTTATTCTTGACAGCTTGCGGTTTCTCGTGAACGAACAACGTGTTATTGTAAATAGCTTTGTAATAATGAGTAATCATATCCATTTAATTGGGCAAGCGGTTAATGGATTTACACCAGAACAGAACCAACATAGCTTTTTAAAATATACTGCACAACAAATAAAGTTTGACTTACAACATAGCAACCCACAGTTACTTGAAGGGTTTAGAGTAAATGCGAAAGACCGTATATATCAGTTTTGGGAGCGCAATTCATTGAGCATCGATTTGTACAGCGAGGAGGTGTACTTACAAAAAGAAAATTACATTCATTACAATCCGGTAGAGGCTGGATTATGTAAGTTCCCTGAAGAGTATTATTATTCATCGGCCAGATTTTATGAAACACAGGTGGATGACTTTGGATTTTTAACACATTGGAGAGGTTAATGCAACAATGGCTGTGGTGCATGTGCTGTTGGTGAAAACACACAACAGCGGCGGGCTGAATGCAGTAAGGTACGATAGAATTTTGATCAGCAAAGTGCAACACCAACAAGGGCTAAAAGGGGCAGCGTTGACCTATTCAGTTTGAGTAGATACATTTTCTCCCAAAAAAATAATTTTTACAGATTTTTTGAATAGAAAAATCTCGAATACTATTATCACAATCGAAAGCAAAAAATTATAATAAACAGAATTTAGATTTTTTAATGTTGCGTATGATGGCTGCTTAATAGAATACTGCAAGGGCACAGTACTATAAGTTCGAATATTTAGTAATGAATCCGGAGAAAGCCTTTCACTTAATGTATAGTTAATGTTATTGACATTATATCTAACAGTATATTTATATGAAACAACTCCGCTCATATCATCTGATTTTTCCATACTTAAAACTACGCCATTAACTTTTGAGGTTCTGGTCATTTTAAAGAAGTAAAAAGACTTAAATGACGATATTTCATACTGTTTTGATACTACTATTACAACAATCGTAAATACAACAAATAAGAAGTTTTGTGTCTTTTTCATACAAAAATTTAATATTTAATGGCTCCCGAATTACTAGTTAAATTCGTTTTAGCCTTAAATGGTGCCTTTTTAAACTCGAAACCTGGTGCAGTAGTATAGCCAAGTTTAAACTTAAAGCCCCCTGTAGCTGGATAAGATGTTAACTCCATTTTTAAAGCTAAAATCTTTATTGAAGTTGTTTGTTCAGTTGTAGAACCAACTTGAGGGAGAGTTACTTTATTACTTAGAAAAAAGTAAGTATAATTCTCAAAGCCAGTTGTGGAAGTAAGCGTCGGAGCAGAACTTGTTAGATTAGACCCAAGCGCCGAATTTATACTCCCTGAAATACTAAGAGTATTATTCAGGTTAAAAGTACCAACTTGGCTTTGCGAAATTTCAGATGTATTCGTAACTTTTATTTCGCCATTTAAAGGATTAATTTTAGTCCCACTCCTTGCGGCAGAAGGTCCAACTGAACCAGAATAGCTTGCCTCATTCCCATAGCCCCCTGATTGTAAAAGCGGATAAATATTCCCATTAAACCAAGAACCCGCTTGACTTATCATATACTTATATTTATAAACGGACTGCTCATCTCCTGAAACTGATGGATTAGGATCATAAGAAAATGAGGTGTGGTCGTCCAGCGAAGCAAATCCTGAATACTTATTTTTATCTATTGTTAAAGAACCGACTCCCGGTGTAAGTTTTAGCTCCTTTGGTAGCGTTGGAATAAGTGCTTTTATTTGTTTTTCGTCTAATTGTTTGCTAGAAACTTCTTTCCCATCTTTAATTTCATTGACTGTTATTTTAGCTTCTAACCCATCTAAATCAATTGCTTGGATTGGGGTGTTACTTGCAAACTGATAAGGAGTTAATTCTGGGTACTGTTTTGTAATAGGATCCACACTCAAAAACTTGCCCAGCCTTGTATCATATATCCTAAATCCGTAATCCTGCTGGTTACCTTCTCCCTTTACCTCATTATCGTTCTCCTTTCCATTAAAGCCGTAACGGTAAAGGTTTCCAGCGCTAAACTTCCTTCCCGGCATTACCATCCCAAAGGGATAGTGTTATCGCTAACTCAAAGCCAGTCGGGGCTTTCGTTTCAAAGAGCTGTACACATCTAATTTATGGCAAAAACCTCATTCAGGCACACAGGCTCTGCTTGCCTCCAATAAAAATCCCGGCCAGTAAAGCCGGGAGTATCGATTCAAATCGTTTAATTCTTCTTCGGTGGTCCGCCACCATCTTCCACTTTCTTACAACAGATGGGTAAGCGTTTGTATTGTTCCTCATTGGCTGTTACATCATCGGCGTCAAAGCCGAGGTTGGCAATGGCGGTTTTGATATTTTCAAGATTGGTACGATCGGGCAGATAAGTGATGCTGGTGATCTTTTTCCGGAAATCAACCACAACCTTGGCTACTCCCTCTTCTACCTTCATAAATTTTTCAATGAGTGTTTTGCACTCCACACATTGGGCCTGCGGGGTTTTGATCTGCACCACAACGGGCTTCTTGTATTGTGCCGATACGGAAACTGTTGCAGCAAGAAAGAGTACAGTAAAGAATGTTTTCATGTGTTCTTTTTTAATTGATTATTGGCCACATAGTATAACCAAAAAATGTCATTTACCTTATGAATTAATACGTCCGATTATTTTTTGGCTATTTCATGTGATTATTTTTAGTTGATTGTTGGCCACATAGTATAGCCAAAAAAATATCATTTGCTTTATGAATTAATACTTCCGATCATTTTTTGGCTATTTCATGTGTTCGTTTTTAGTTTATCTATCAAATTTTACATGTATATTTTTTCATTTGCTTATTTCTAAGATGACCCACCCCCCAAGCCCCTCCCGGGAGGGGATTTTGCCCTGATCAACGTAGAACAGTAAATTCTACTACTGTTCTTATCGAACCAGTTGCGTTATGAAATTACTCCATTCCTTTCCAATTGGCAGGATCGGCACTCCATTTTAACAAAACTTCCTGTTCGCCTGCTTCCACTATGTTTTTATCGATTGCCAGTTGAATCAATGTTGGATAATTGGTCAGCGATTTGTATTCTACTCCGGCTGTGGCAAATGCATTTTTGGCTGCATCAAAACCATAGTTGAAAATGGATACCATACCAATCACTTCCACGCCCGCTGCTTTGAGTACATCCACTACCTGAAGGCTGCTTTTGCCTGTGGAGATCAGGTCTTCAATCACCACCACTTTTTGTCCGGGTTCAAACGAACCTTCGATCTGGTTGCCCAGTCCGTGTTCTTTGGGTTTCGGACGAACATAGATATACGGCAGTTTTAATTGATCGGCTGCCATAGCACCCCAGGCTATACCGGCCGTGGCTACGCCCGCCAGCAATTCTGCATCGGGAAACTGTTCAAAGATCACATTACACATTTCACTTTTTATGAACTCCCGTACATGCGGAAACGATAATACTTTGCGGTTATCGCAATAGATGGGGCTCTTCCAGCCACTGGCCCAGGTAAAGGGTTCTTTTACATTTAATCGAATGGCCTTAACTTGTAATAGTTTTTCAGCAACTGCTTGTTCATTAGTCATGCGGCGAAGATAGAAGAAAGTCGGGAAGTCCGAAAGCCGGTAGCTGGTAGTGGTTAGTGGATAGTCGGTGGGCACAAAGGAATTGGGAATGAATTAGCAATGGACAATAGGGAACAGGCAAGGGATAAGTCGGTAGTGCAAAGTTGTTAGTGGTGGAAAAACAATTGAGAATAAGCAACAAGGTGAAAGAGTAGTCGAATATAAGCGGGCTGTATTGCTTGCAGCGAGTAGCCAGTGGCGTGCAGCTTCACACAAACCTTTAACCATCTTATGTATATCAAAATCTATTTTGGCGACAAACCGGTGTTTCTCTGTAATGAGATCGATGAAACGATCCATGAATACATGCATCACCCCGATGCGGTGTTTATTGATGAAATTTCCGGTCCGGCCATTAAATCCTTACTGCACGAAATCGTAAAGGAAGAATTCCATGCAGGTATTTTATGGAGTGAAGACCTGGAAAAACTGAAGAAGGCATTTTTTAAACATTTTACCTTGGTAACGGCGGCCGGCGGATTGGTGGAAAATGAAAAAGGCGAATACCTGTTCATTCATCGCCGTGGGAAATGGGATTTGCCCAAGGGCAAGCTCGACCCCGGAGAAACGATTGAACAGTGTGCCGTACGTGAAGTGGAAGAAGAAACCGGTTTGCAACAACCCGAACTGAAAAAATTAATCACCATCACCTATCATACCTACGATGAATTCGGGAAACATATTCTCAAAGATTCGCATTGGTACAAAATGAAAGTGAAAGCAGTGCAAAACATCAAACCACAAGCAGAAGAAGATATAGTTGAGATCAAATGGGTGAAGAAAAAAGATTTTGCAAAATATCTGCCGGAAACTTTTCCATCGATCAGGGATGTGTTGCGTTTAGTATGACTTATAAACCACCCCTTTCAATTAACCTCCTGTCGCAAGACTCAAAAGCCCTCCGTAAAGCGGAGCAGGCATCCAGTGGAGGAGATAAAAATCTTGCAGGTGTTACATCTTTTTTTCTGCAGGTTCAATCATATCCCACAAATTACCATACAGGTCTTCAAACACAGCTACGGTTCCATACAGTTCCGTAACCGGGCCACGTACAAAGCGAATACCTGCTGCTGTCATCCGTTCATAATCACGATAAAAATCATCGGTATATAAAAACAGAAATACCCGTCCACCTGTTTGGTTGCCAATGCGGCTTCGTTGCTCATCATTCGCTGCTTTTGCGAGTAGTAAAAAAGTATTGCTGTTACCGGGAGGAGCCATCACCACCCATCGTTTGGTTTCACTCAACACGGTATCTTCTACCAACCGAAACAGTAATTTATCCCTGTAAAAGGCAATGGCTTCATCATAATCCTTCACTACCAAAGCCAGTTGTGCAATGCGTTGCTGCATATAAAATCATTATGGCTTAAATATAGGCAGAGTGCTGTAAATGAGCTGCATTACCTGTAACAGCAAAATAAATCGGTGATTGCGGTGCAGAAAGCTTACCTTTACACGTCATTTGAATTACTCTTGTAAGCGAATTATCATTTCGTCCCCCGCATTTTTCTTTTACACCAGTATTCTCAGTCGAGGTTTTTTCATTTTAATACTTATATGACATGAATATTTATGTTTCCAATTTAGGTTTTAACGTACAGGATGCGGACTTA
>CAYMSG010000103.1:0-9590 GCA_964392955.1 uncultured Chitinophagaceae bacterium
ATGGAGTGAAGATGGATTGGAATACAAATTAGTAGCTGGCGAAGCTTGCGGACGAAAATCGCCGGTGCCGGTGTACAGCAAATTGTTTTTGCTGGAAATAAAAAGTACTGCAAAACAAACAGTGAAAATTGGCAATGAGCTTTATGGTGAGTCTGGTTTGTACATCCTGGAAGGAAGTATTGAAAGCGATGGAAATGTATATCAGCCCAAACAATTACTGGTAGCAAATGATGCAAGCCTGTGCGAATTCACGATTGAAGCCAATAGTACTATTTATATTTTTGGAGGTGAGCCTTTCCCGGAAGAACGGTTGATTGACTGGAACTTTGTTGCAACCAGCAAAGAGCTGATCGAAGCCGCAAAACAAAAATGGATCGAACAGAAGTTTGAAAAAATAAAAGGCGATGAGATTGATTTTGTGCCATATCCATCACCGAAACGATAGATCAGGTTGATTGAACAATAAAACGATTGCCATGCTGAAAAAAAATAGTACCGTACTTGTCTTTTTATGTGTTGTCATTTTATTACAGGCGCAAAGCTATCAGCCAACGCCGCAAAATCTGGCAGCACGCAAACAATTCCAGGACGATAAGTTTGGCATGTTCATTCATTGGGGTGCTTCAAGTGTGTTGGGTGCAGGTGAGTGGGTAATGAACAACAGGAACATCAAGATCAAAGATTACCGGCAGTTGTTGCACATCTTTAATCCGCAACAGTTCAATGCAGCAGAATGGGTGAAAACGGCAAAAGATGCGGGGATGAATTATATCGTTTTTATCACAAGGCATCATGATGGATTTTCAAACTGGGATACAAAGTATTCCGACTGGAAGATCACCAATACGCCTTATGGTAAAGATGCATTACGTCAACTCGCAGATGAATGCAAAAAGCAAGGGATGAAGCTTGGCTTGTATTATTCAACACTCGATTGGTACCGTAGCGATTATCCCTACGAAACAGGACGAACAGGAAAAGGAACCGGTCGCACCGAAAAAAGTAATTATGCTTCCTATCTGCAGTTCATGAAAAATCAGTTGACAGAGTTATTGACGAATTATGGTGAGATCATGTCGATCTGGTTTGACGGACATTGGGATCAGACAAATGTAGAAGGAAGCAAAGACCGGACATCCCGGATCGATTGGAAGTATGATGAAATTTATTCGCTCATTCACAAACTGCAGCCGCAATGTTTGATCGGCAACAATCATCATCTCGATCCGATTGAAGAAGATTTTCAGATGTTCGAAAAAGATTTGCCGGGACAGAATAAAACCGGTTTCAGTTTTCATGCGCCATCAAAAGAGTTGCCATTGGAAACCTGTGAAACCATCAATAATTCATGGGGCTATAATATTACCGACGATCGCTATAAATCAACCAAAGAGATCATTCATTATTTGGTGAATGCTGCTTCGCTCAACGCAAACCTGTTATTGAATGTTGGACCAATGCCGAATGGAAAAATTCAAACTGAATTTGTTGATACATTAAAAATGGTTGGCGACTGGCTCAGGCAAAACGGACAAACCATTTATGGTACAAGAGGAAACACGATCGCTACACAAAAATGGGGTGTGGTTACTGCTAAAGAAAAACGTTTGTACTTGCATGTCTTCAAAACAGAGAATGCCAATTATGTTTTTATTCCTGATTTTTCTACAAAACTGAAAGCAGTTATGCTGTTTGGTTCTAACAAAAGCGTACGGTTTAAACAACAGCAGGAGGGAACCTTTATTTACCTCGATGGAATTAAGTTAGATGAGATCGATACAATACTGGAAGCACAGTTGTAATAATCTTTATTAGTTCAACGCATCAAATAATATTTCCACCGGGTGTAATGCTTTCTTACCGGTACCGTCTTTGACCTGGTGACGGCAGCTTGTACCGGGTGCCGCAATAATTACATCATCCGCTGCATTACGCACAGCAGGGAAGAGTACCATTTCACCGATCTTCATCGAAAGTTCATAATGTTCTTCTTCGTAACCGAATGAACCGGCCATGCCGCAACAACCCGAAGGAATGGTTTCCACTTTATAATTTTCAGGGAACGATAATACTTTTACTGTGGCTGCAGTACCCACCAATGCTTTCTGCTGACAATGACCATGTAGTTTAATTTTCTTTTCAGCAGAAGTGAATTGCTCTTTGCTGATGTTACCGTTGTCGATTTCTCTTGCAATAAACTCATCGATCATCAATGCATTAGCTGCAAGTTGTTTGGCCTTCTCGAAATTTTCATCTGATGCCAGGTCAACATACTCATCACGGAAGGTAAGAATAGCTGATGGCTCAATCCCTATCAATGGTGTTTCTGCAGTAACAACGGGATACAGCAATTCAATATTCTTATTCGCAATTTCTTTTCCTTTCCGAATTAATCCTTTCGATAACCAGGAACGGCCGCTTTCAATATGTTCGGGGATGATGACTTCGTAACCAAGCTTGTTCAATAACTCAACAGCTTTGATACCGATGGTTGTATCGTTGTAATTCGTAAACTCATCGCAAAACAAATACACTCGCTTCCCGCCACTCGCCACTTGCTGCCCGCCACTTGCGCCTTGTTGCTTGAACCATTTCTCCAGCGTCGTCTTATACATCGTCGGCATGGAACGCTTTGTTGCAAAGCCTGATGCTTTTTTTACCAATGAACTGATCGCACTGTTCGTCATCACAAAATTGTAAAACGATGGTGCAATAGCACCAAGTTTCGATGAATTGGTAAAGTTGGCAATCAACTTTGAACGAAACGGTACACCATTCGCATCATAGTAATGCTGCATAAACTCTGCTTTCAGTTTTGCAACATCCACATTGCTGGGACATTCCGATTTACAACCCTTGCAACTCAAACACAAATCCATCACTTCATAAATTTCTTTATGATCGAAACGGTTGGCTTTGGTAGAGTTGGTTAAAAATTCACGGAGAATATTGGCTCTTGCTCTCGTGGTTTCTTTTTCGTTGCGTGTTGCCATGAACGACGGACACATCGTTCCGCCTGATAAATGTGTTTTACGACAATCACCACTGCCATTACATTGTTCTGCATGTTGCAGGATATCCTGATTGTAAAAACGAAACACCGTTTTAAACGCCGGTGTTTGCTGACCGGGTACATACCGCAGCATGGTATCCATCGGCGGTGTGTCCACAATTTTGTTGGGGTTGAAAATATTTGCAGGATCCCATGTCTTCTTTACTTCTTTCAGCAACTGGTAATTTTTTTCACCTACCATTTGCTTGATGAACTCACCACGCAAACGTCCATCACCATGTTCACCACTCAACGAGCCTTTGTATTTTTTCACCAGCGTAGCGATCTCTTCTGCAATAACACGGAAGAGACGGTTGCCTTCTTCTGTTTTTAAATTGATGATGGGACGTAAATGAATTTCACCCGAACCTGCATGCGCATAATGCACCGAGTACAGATTGTGTTGCTTCAGTATTTCATTAAAATCACGAATGAAATCCGGTAAGTCATTTACATCAACTGCAGTGTCTTCAATCACCGGCACCGCTTTTTCATCACCGGGTAAATTACTCAGCAAACCAAGTCCTGCTTTGCGAAGCGTCCAGATCTTTTTTGTGTCTTCACCAAACAGGAGCGGGAAGTGATAACCCAAACCTGCTGCACGCATGTCGGCTTCCACTTCTTTACAGATCGCCACAATTTCTTCTCTTGTCTCCCGTGCAAATTCAATGACGAGAATTGCACCGGGATCGCCCTGCACAAAGAAACGGTTCTTGATCTGCTCTTTGTTTTCTTTGGTGCATTCCAATATATAATGATCGATTAATTCACTTGCACCGGGATTGTATTTTAAGCCAATGAGGTTTGCTTTCAGTGATTCATCAATACTGTTAAAGTGAACGCAAAGCAAACCCACTTCTTTAGGAGGCAGCGGAATCACGTTCAGTTTTATTTCGGTGATTAACGCCAGTGTACCTTCTGAACCGGCAATGAGTTTACAGAAATTAAAATCTGTTTCACCGGCAGTGAACGGAGCAGTTTCCAACAACAGATCAATGGCATAACCGGTGTTGCGGCGCTCCACTGTTTTCTTCGGAAACTCTTTGCGTATCTCTACCTGGTTCTCGTAGTTGCTTAGCATGCTTCGTACCGAACGGTAGATGTTTGCTTCCAGTCCTTCGCCTTCACACTTACTATGAAACTCATCAATGTTCAATGCTTTGAATGTTGTTTCTGTTCCATCGCTCAGCAAACAATCCACTTCCAGCAGATGCTCTCTTGTACTTCTGTACAACACAGAATTACTGCCGCAGGAATTATTACCCACCATACCACCGATCATGGCACGGTTGGCCGTTGATGTTTCCGGGCCGAAGAACAAGCCATGCGGCTTCAGGAACATATTCAGCTCATCACGGATCACACCCGGCTGCACACGCACCCATTTTTCTTCTTTATTCAGTTCAAGAATGTTGGTGAAGTATTTCGATACATCCACGATAATGCCGTTGCCCACCACCTGTCCGGCAAGCGAAGTTCCGGCCGTACGGGGAATCAACGATGTTTTGTTGCTATGTGCAAAAGCGATGAGCTTTTTAAGATCGTCTTTGGTTTTGGGAATGGCCACGGCCAATGGTAACTCACGGTATGCCGACGCATCGGTGGCATAGAGGGTACGCATGGTGGTATCAAAATAAAATTCTCCTTCGAGTTGCTGTGCCAGTTGTTGTAATCGTTCGTTCATGTTTGCTGCTGCAGTTGGGCGGCTCAAATTTACGTTGTTTGAAACTTGCGGGTGTTAGTTGTGGAAGGGGAACTGTGAGAACGATTGCGGAATGTTTTTTGTTTCGGCAGATCCTTAGTGCCTCAGAATGACAGGAAGATTTGGCTTAGCACCCAAGATTAACAGTGGTACACTGCTATACAAAGTTGTCTTTCCGACGAAGGAGGAATTTGTTGGGACAACGATTAGTAAGTGATCTTTGAATTTGAATTACGGTGAGTCCCTTGAACTTTTCTTCTTAAAAGTAGATGATATATAACCTTTGTCTGCAGAACCTGCAACTAATGCAAACCCCCATCTGTTTACACGATAATCAATGATGAGATGGTCTGCTGATATTCCTATTCTGGCCCGTTCAAAATTATAACCAAATGCAAGTGGGATTAGCGGAACCACAAAGTTTTTGGCACGTATATAAAAATATCCGTTTTTGAATTTTCCACGAATTTTCTTGGAGAAAACAAAATTGTTGTTGTGGTACATGCTGACGGTTGCCAGTTTCGTTGATTGAAATTCCAGCTTGATCCATTTTTCTTTTGGATCAATAAATTCACCATTGCTGTCTCTCCATGCAATTTCAGGATAATTGTAGAATAGCTGATCTAGAATTGTGATACGTTCATAATCATTTCTTCCGTCATATGGAGAGTGTTTTAGTTTGCCAATTGTGCTGTCGAAACTATTAGCATAAATACCATTCAGTTTCTTGAAATTGGTTTTTGTTATGTTTTCAGGCTTAAAATTTTTATTCCCGATTTCAGATAAAGGTTTGCAGCTTGTTGCTGTCAGTATCAAGCTTGTTATGATAGTAAGGGTGTAGTTCAATGTTTTTGAATTATGCTGATACTAAAATAGGTTTTTCCTCGGCCCTTAATCTTCAGCTTATTTGTTAAAATTCTGTTAACGCCCCTTTTTCTACCCAACCCTTTTGTGCCCGTGTAGGGTATCTCTATAATAACGCCACAAAAAGCGGCTTTTTTAAACCTTATAATCAAAGAATATGAAACAGACATTCCGCAGCGTGTACACGCTCTTCATCGCAAGCCTTATCATCCTGGTTTCCTGCAAGAAACCCGTTGAGACACAACAACCCGGTGGCGGTCCCGGCCCAATGCCCGGTCTTTCGCACAAGTACCGCATTTCGGCCGAAGCACTGCCCGGTTTACCCAATCAACCCATTGCCAATTTGTTTGCCAAGTTCGATGTGGTAAACGCACAAGACGAACTGGTGGTAAACAACAAACTCGCAGCCATCAGCTTCAACGGAAAGTTTACAACCGAAGAAATGGAACTGCCTGCAGGTACTTATCGCATCAGCAAACTCCTGATTGTGTCAGGCACGGGTAATGTATTGTATGCGGTGCCGGTAACCAACTCGGCAAAAGCAACACAGGTGAGCAAGCCGCTGGCTTATCCCATGGTATTGCCTGCAGCTACTTCGGTGGATATTGCTGCGGAATTTCTGAAAATTGAAGCAACCGACAAAGCCATCGATTTTGGTTATGCTGCCGGGGAGTTTGGCAACGGCAATACACCTCCTGTAGAAACAGATCTTACCATTCAGATGCGTACCCGTATTAAAGTGGGAGACATTCTGTACGACAGTATTCAGTCTTCGTTGGTGTATCGCACGTTCGATGCAACCAACGAGTTGAAGAGTGTACAATTCATCAGCCTGATGCCCGGCATCAATACGGTAACGTTAAAAAAGGAAGCAGCCTACCACGAGTTTATTGTACAAAAATGGGGTGGCACTTACACCAAACGTTATGCGAAAGAAGAATTGAAAAAAGATGTTGTGTATGAATTTGGTGAAGAAAAAGAAGCGAAAAAACTGAAGTCGGAGATCACGGCACGTTGGGATGGCAACATGTACAAGGCCGAATCGAAGAACAACTATATCTACGATGGAAAAGGTCGTTTGACTAAAGTTGAGTTTATGCAGAAGCGCCCTTCTGATGGTACACCGTTTGTTGCCAGAACAGAAAACCTGGAGTACACAGATGGACGTGTAGAAAAAATCAGCATCTACAACGAAGGCGATATGTTTGCCGGTATAAGAAGCATCCGTTACAATGCATCCGGAAAGATCAACCACATTACAGAAGATATCCTTAATGTAAGCAAAACAGAAGTAGATATTGCACATCACGGCGCAAATGGCGATGGTTTTGATGAAGTAACTTTCGATTTCAGTTATTCACACACTTCCATTACCATGACGTATTATCAACGCCGCAGACATGGTAACCTGTTTTCAGATAACAGCTTTACCAGCAACCGGGATACAGAAACCGGCAGCTATCAGCACGATAACAACATCAATCCGTATGTACACATGAACTGGCCCGATCTGTTTTTAAGCCGCAGCTCAAAAAACAACCTCAACTGGCAGTCACGTACGTATTATGGAAGCTATCCTGTAAATGTTGCTTACAGTTTCGAATACAAATACGATAGCGAAGGTTATCCCATCGAGTTGATCCGCCGTTACAAATCGTATATCACCGGAGAGCATTTGTTTACAACAAAGACTATTTTCAACTACTGAAAAAAACACAGATTTTTATTACATTCATAAAGACGTAAAACCATGTTACATAAATTATCATTCATAGCGCTGCTGTTTTTGGTTTCCTGCACAGCAGCCAAAGTATCGGTTCCTGCGGGCTTCAGCTCGCAGGCAACCAAAATGCAGGTGAAAGGATTAAATGGCTGGATGATCAATCAGCGGTTGAGCTTTGGTGAATTTTCTACCTCGGCTGTAAAGCGGGGTTGGGATTTCAGCAGCTCGGTACAGTACACCAAATTCAGTCTCGATCCGCAAACCATGTTGCTGCGTGTGTTCAATATTGATACGGATGTACGCAACCTCAAACAACGCAATAAATTTCAATACACAATCCAGGATGGCAATTTAATGGCGGAAGTTTTTGCAACTGAAAAGTTCAGCGAAAATCAACTCGTGTACAAAAGCAACAATCCTTTTCTCGGACAGGTGAATGCCACACAACGTTACGAGTATGCATTCACTGCTGCCATCCTTCCGTTGATGGCGAAAGAAAACGATCCCTGGTCGGTAGTGTTGATGAATAAATATGATGCAAAGAAAGATACTGCCCGCCGTTTGTTCGATCGTCCGTATGTAGAAGAAGAAGGCTATGCCACCAATGGAAAAGAAAATATTACCATCAGGCCGTTGCGACTGGAGAAACTCACCACAAAAAGTGGCAAAGAAACCAAGGTTATGGGCGGACCCATGCTTACCGGCTACGAATTACGTTGGGATGATGGAGTAGTAGCCATTATTGATATACTCGATAACAGCATCTGGTTTGCAAATAATTTAGATGCAAGAGATAAAATTATTCTCTCATCGATTTCATCGGCTATCTTGCTGAAACGGATGCAGGATGTGGAGACAGACGATGGTCGATAGTCCATAGTCGATAGTCGATAGTAGTTAGCCGGTAGTTGTTAGTGGATAGTTGACGGGAATATAAAAAGTGGAACAGTTACGATTGTCCGACGATAATAACTTTAAACATCTGCAACCTTTTCTCATAGCGGGGTGTGGCGTTTTCCCCTCCCGGGAGGGGTTGGGGTGGGTGTTACATATTTTTGAACAACTTGAATTTGTTAACCGAGCTACAATAATAAACAGTATTGAAGTAAGTAAGTGATCGCAGAAGCACTCGATATTGATCAGTTGGTGGAAGATTGCAAACGCAATAACCGCAGAGCACAGGAACAGTTGTACCGGCAGTTCTATAACTATGCCATGACCATTGCCCTGCGTTACTCCCGTGATGAAGCCGATGCTGCTGATATTATGAGTCATGCGTTTGTGAAGATTTTTAAAAGTATGCATACGTTCGACAAAAGCAAAGCTGCATTACAAACATGGATCAAACGCATTGTGATGAACGAAGGGCTCGATCATTTGAAAGCAAGAGAACGTTTCAGTAAAGACATGGAACTGGAGACAGTGGAAGAACCACAGATCAGTAATACGGTGTTGGAACGGATGGGTGCAGATGAAATTATGAAACTCATTCACCAGTTACCACCCGCCACACATGCCGTGTTTGTGTTGTATGCAGTAGAAGGCTATACACACCGGGAGATAGCAGAGAAACTCAACATCAGCGAGGGTACATCGAAATGGCACCTGAGCGAAGCCCGGAAAACATTACAACAACAACTCAGTCGCACAACATAGCGGATGAATCAAAAAGCAACATACGAATTAACCATTACCGAAAAGCTGGAGCAGTTAACGGCACCGGATATGGTGGATGCTATCTGGGCACGTATCGAAGCACAGCTCGATATGGATCTGCCGACAGATGAAGGTCCTACAAATCCGCCTGCTGCACCAACCAGTGGCCCCGGTAAATGGCTCAATCGTGGATTCATTATTGCTGCTGTTGCGATTGTACTCATTTATTTATTCAACAACCGTAAACAAACAATTACATCCAACGATCAACCAACCATTACTGCACCAGTAACAACACCCAGCAACAACGATAATCCTGTAAGGAATAACTCGCCGGGTACAAGCAATACACAAACGCAGCAGAATCATTCATCTGCTCCAACAAATTCATCCACTGTATTGCCTGTTGACAGCAATGCCATTGCTCCGGTAACGGGGCCTGTGTTATTACAACCCGATACGGCTGCTGTTAAAACAAATGCCGCACCGGTATTTACACCGCCGGTTGTTACGCCGCAAAAAAATAATGCACCTGATAGTACCAAGAAGGGCAGGGGTGTAAAAGGCATTACAGACAGTGATTATAAAATTGT
>CAYMSG010000104.1:0-9576 GCA_964392955.1 uncultured Chitinophagaceae bacterium
GAAAATGGTATTACACTTCCGGGTATGACGATTGTGTGTGGTGATTCACATACATCAACTCACGGTGCATTTGGCGCTATTGCATTTGGTATTGGTACAAGTGAAGTGGAGATGGTGTTATCATCTCAATGTATCATGCAGCCGAAGCCAAAGAAAATGCGCATCACCATCAATGGGAAATTAGGTAAAGGCGTTGTGCCGAAAGATGTGCCGTTGTATATTCTTTCGCAGATTTCTGCAAGTGGTGCAACCGGTTACTTTATTGAGTTTGCAGGTGAAGTGTTTGAGAACATGAGCATGGAAGGTCGTATGACGGTTTGTAACCTTTCGATTGAAATGGGTGCACGTGGTGGTATGGTTGCGCCCGATGAAACAACCTTCAACTATTTAAAAGGAAGAGACCTTGCACCAAAAGGCGAGGCTTGGGATAAAGCATTGGCTTACTGGAAAACATTAAAAACAGATGCTGATGCGAAGTTTGATCTGGAGTTGAGTTTTTCTGCAGATCAGATCGAACCACAAATTACTTATGGTACAAACCCCGGCTTAGGTACCGGTATTACACACACGATTCCTACAGCTGCAGAAGTAAAAGATGGTGAAGCTTCGTATAAAAAATCACTCGCTTACATGGGCTTTGCAGAAAATGAAAAGATCATTGGAAAGCAGGTTGATTATGTGTTCTTAGGTAGCTGTACCAACGGACGTATTGAAGATTTCAGAGCGTTTGCAAGTATTGTAAAAGGCAGAAAGAAAGCGGAGAACATTACTGCATGGTTAGTTCCCGGCTCTCACATCGTAGAACAGCAAATTAAAGAAGAAGGTATACTTGATATTTTAACAGAAGCCGGTTTTCAACTTCGTCAGCCCGGTTGTTCGGCATGTTTAGCAATGAATGATGATAAAATTCCTGCAGGTAAATACGCCGTAAGTACAAGTAACAGAAACTTCGAAGGTCGCCAGGGCCCTGGTGCAAGAACGTTGCTCGCAAGTCCGTTGGTGGCTGCTGCTGCTGCTGTTACAGGCGTAGTAACTGATCCGAGAGAGTTCATTTGATGTACGAGGTAAGAGGTACGATGTACGAACATCAGAACGAATAACTACAAACTAAAAACGATAAACTCAAAATGGCTTACGATAAATTTACAGTCCTCACCAGCACAGCGGTTCCCATGCCGATTGAGAATGTGGACACCGATCAAATTATTCCTGCACGTTTTTTAAAAGCAACCAAGCGTGAAGGTTTTGGCGATAATCTTTTCCGTGACTGGCGTTATAACGGTGACGGTACACCGAAACAGGATTTCGTCTTGAACAATCCAATCTACTCAGGTAAAATTTTAGTGGGTGGCAAAAACTTCGGCAGCGGCAGCAGTCGTGAACATGCGGCCTGGGCTATTTACGATTACGGTTTCCGTTGCGTGGTATCCAGCTTCTTTGCCGATATCTTTAAAGGCAATGCACTCAACATTGGTATTTTGCCGGTAACCGTTAGTCCGGAGTTTTTGGATAAAATCTTCAAAGCAATTGAAGCCGATCCGAAAGCTGAACTGGAAGTAAATCTTCCGGAGCAAACGATCAGCATTGTTGCAACAGGTGAAAAAGAATCGTTCGACATCAACGGATATAAAAAACACAACATGATGAATGGTTTCGACGATATCGATTACCTGCAATCAATGAAAAATGATATTCAGTCATTCGCAGAAAAAAGTTTGTACTAAGTTCTTATCCCTTTCGCAACTATGCCCAGCAACCAGCGTTACATCGAAATAATGGATACTACACTCCGTGATGGTGAACAAACCAGCGGTGTGTCGTTTTCTGCATCGGAAAAATTAACGATCGCACAATCGCTCTTAACCGAAGTGAAAGTAGATCGTATTGAAATTGCTTCGGCCCGTGTATCGGAAGGAGAATTTGATGCAGTAAAGAAAATTACCAAATGGGCAAAAGCAAACGGATTGCTCAACAGGGTGGAAGTGCTCACGTTTGTGGATGGAGATGTGTCGGTTGACTGGATGATCAAGGCCGGTGCAAAAGTGGCCAACCTGTTAACCAAAGGTTCGTTGAATCATCTTACACATCAGCTCAAGAAAAAACCGGAGCAACACTTTGCTGAAATTGCAGAAGTGATCAAGCTGGCAAAAAAGAAAGGCATTGAAACAAATGTCTATCTCGAAGACTGGAGCAATGGAATGCGTCATTCAAAAGCGTACGTTTTTCAATACCTTGATTTTATTGTAACGCAACCGGTAAAGCGTGTGATGTTGCCCGATACGTTGGGCATCTTAACACCTGCTGAAGTGTACGATTTCATTGCTGAAATTGTACAACGCTATCCCAACACGCATTTCGATTTTCATGGACATAATGATTACGATTTGGGTACAGCCAATGTAATGGAAGCATTGCGTGCAGGTGCGCATGGTTTGCATCTTACAGTAAATGGTATGGGCGAACGTGCAGGTAATGCGCCATTGGCAAGTGCTATTGCGGTGATGCACGATTTTATGCCCAACATCAAATCATCAGTTGTTGAAAAATCATTGTATCGCATCAGTAGATTGGTGGAAACATTTTCAGGCATCCGCATTCCGGCAAACAAACCTGTGGTGGGTGAGAATGTGTTTACACAAACAGCCGGCATCCATGCAGATGGTGATAAGAAGAATAAACTTTATTTCAGCGATCTGATGCCGGAGCGTTTCGGTCGTCAGCGTAAATATGCATTGGGCAAAACAAGCGGTAAAGCAAATATTGAAAACAACCTGGCACAGCTGGGTATTCAGTTAAGCGATGCTGATTTGAAAAAAGTTACCCAACGTATCATTGAATTGGGCGATAAAAAGGAAGTGGTTACACAAGCCGATCTGCCGTATATCCTTTCTGACGTGCTCGACAGTAATTCTATCCAGGATAAAGTGAAGGTGGAGAATTATGTATTGACCCATTCAAAAAATCTTCGTCCTTCCGTTACACTTCATTTGAATATTGATGGAGAAACATTCGAGGAACATGCGCAGGGCGATGGACAGTACGATGCATTCATGAACGCATTGAAGAAAATTTACAAACAAAAGAAAATTGAATTACCACAGTTGACCGATTATGCTGTGCGTATTCCTCCCGGTGGTAAGAGCGACGCCTTGTGCGAAACGATTATAACCTGGAATCATAAAAATAAAGAATTTAAAACACGTGGTCTTGACAGCGATCAGACAGTATCAGCGATTAAGGCAACACAAAAGATGTTGAATATCGTGAGTGGTCAGTAGTGAGTGGCGAGTGGGGAAACCCCGTCGGACGCCTACGTCAGTCGGCTTGCAACTCATAACTCATAACACTTAACTCATAACTCGAAAAAAACAAGTTCAAGCAGAATAACAATGGCAACAAAACACATTTTAATTGTTCCGGGCGACGGTATCGGACAGGAAGTAACAGCAGTAGGTAAGAAAGTATTGGATAAGATTGCTGCAAAGTTTGGTCACACATTTACCTACGATGAAGCATTAATTGGTCATGTGGCCATTGAAGCAACAGGCGTTCCGTTACCTGATGAATCGTTGGAGAAAATGCGTAAGTCAGATGCTGTACTGTTTGGCGCTGTTGGTCATCCGAAATATGATAACGATCCTTCTGCAAAAGTTCGTCCTGAGCAAGGTTTGCTGAAGATGCGCAAGGAACTTGGACTGTATGCTAATCTTCGCCCGATTAAATTATTCGATGAGTTGTTGGGTGCATCCAGCATCAAACCCGAGATATTAAAAGGTGCGGATATTCTTTTCTTCCGTGAATTGACTGGTGATATTTATTTCGGTGAGAAAGGCCGTAAGAACAATGGCGATACTGCTTATGATATTGCAGAATACAGCCGTTACGAAGTAGAGCGTATTGCACGTAAAGCGTTTGAAGCAGCACGTACCCGTAAAAAGAAATTATGTTCTGTTGATAAGGCAAACGTGATAGAAACGTCACGCTTGTGGAGAGAAGTGATACAGAAAGTAGCGTTGGAGTATCCTGATGTAGAAGTGGAGCACCAGTTTGTTGATGCAACCGCTATGTTGCTCATTAAAGATCCACGTCGTTTTGATGTGGTGGTAACCGCTAACCTGTTTGGTGATATCCTAACTGATGAAGCTTCGCAGATTGCAGGTTCAATGGGGATGCTGGCAAGTGCATCGATTGGCGATGGTACGGGTGTGTATGAGCCTATCCACGGTTCGGCACACGATATTACCGGTAAAGGTGTAGCTAATCCGTTGGCTTCGGTTTTATCCGCTGCCTTGTTATTGGATATTTCGTTTGGCATGAAAGCAGAATCTGAAGCTGTGATTAATGCGGTTGATAAAGTATTAAAATATGGTTACCGTTCGAGAGATATTGCCGATGCAACCACGCCGGCCGATAAAATTCTTGGAACGGACGCTATGGGCGAGCAGGTACTGCTCCATATATAAAACTGAAACTGAACCGAAGAGGGGCATTGAAAAATGCTCCTTTTTTGTTTAACAAAATGCTGTTACAATTGTAATAGCAATAGCAAATCATTAAAAGTATGAATATTCAAATTGGACAAAAAGCTCCCGATTTCACGTTGTATGATAGTGAAAGAAACAAAGTAAGTCTTGCTGATTTTAAAGGAAAAAATGTGTTGATCCTGTTTTACCCCCAGGCATTTTCCAGTACCTGTACCGAAGAATTGTGTACTGTGCGGGACGATATCGCCCGTTACAGCAATGCCAATGCGCAGGTGTTGGGTATTTCGGTGGATTCAATCTTTACGCTGAAAAGATACAGAGATGAGCAGGGGTATAATTTCCCTTTGCTGAGCGATTTCAACAAAGAAGTATCAGCGGCCTACGATTCCTTGTACGAGAACTGGATATTCGACATGAAGGGTGTATCGAAAAGAAGTGCCTTTATTATTGACAAGGAAGGGCTTATCCAGTATACTGAATTAGTGGAACAAAAAGATGCTGTGCCTGATTTTGAAGCGATTAAGAAAAAACTGGCAGAGTTGAACTAAGTAGAATTTCAGTAGGGGGGAGATAAGTAGAACTACTAAATTGTCTCCCCTCTCTAAAGATTTGTGAAAAAAAGCTTGTAATTTGCAGATAATAAAACTAAGTTTGTTTCGTTGAAACGGATTTTTACCATATTTGCCTGTATCCTTTTGATAACCACAGCAACCAAGGCCCAATCTAACAGAACACCGGCTGAAAATGTGGTTAAGGTAGTTCGTTTTTTCCCCAACCCGGCTTCTTCTTTCATTAATTTCGAATTCAAAGACATTACACTTTCTGAATACTCCTTTAAAATTTTCAACTTTATAGGTAAGAAAGTTGTGGAGATCAATAACCTCACGCCACGTACTGTTGTAAACCTCAATGATTTTTTCCGTGGTGTTTACATTTTTCAACTCACCGACCGCAATGGTAAAATTGTAGAAAGCGGCAAGTTTCAGGTGGTGAAATAATCCCTTTTTTGTTTCTGGTTTTTTGTTTATCGTTTCAGGTTGGTAAAGGCCCTGAACATATTATTTACGTCCAATTTGCAGCATGCAGCCGAAAACCAGAAACAAAAAACCAGAAACCAGAAACTGGCAACCTCCTACAGCACCTGCACAATCAAAAACTTCAAATAATGTGTATTCTCCCAGCCCCATACAATCGGGTGATCGGAGCTTTGTGTTTGAAAAGTAACCTGGCGTAATTGCCGGCGTGCATCTTTCGCCGCCATTTGAATAATCTCTAAAAACAGATCGGGCTGCACCAGGTTGGTACAGGAAGAAGTAACCAGGAAGCCGCCTGGTTTCACCAGCTTCATCCCACGCAGGTTGATTTCTTTATAACCGGTGATGGCTTTTTGAATGGTTGCCCGTGATTTGGTAAATGATGGCGGATCTAGCATCACCACATCGTATTGCTTGCCTTCCTTCACCCAGGTCTTCAACACATCAAATGCATTCACGCATTCGAATTTGCAGATGTCGGCAACACCGTTGAGCTCGGCATTTTTATTACACATGGCAATAGCACTTTCAGAAATATCTAAACCATGCACACTTTTTGCTCCATACTTCGCCGCATGAATTTCGAAAGTGCCCGTGTAGGTAAACGCACCCAACACATCTGCATCTTTAACAATATGCTGAATGAATCTGCGGTTATCCTGCTGATCAAGGAAGTAGCCGGTCTTTTGCCCATTGGCAATATCTACATGAAAATGCAAACCGTTTTCGTTGATGATGATATTGGTATCGAAGGGTTCGCTCAAAAATCCTTTCTTCTGTTCCATGCCTTCCAGTTCACGGATCGGAACATCGTTTCGCTCATAAATACCTTTTGGTTGAAAAATTTGATTGATCGCTTTTACAATTGCATCTTTCCACAGATCAATACCCAGCGCCAGCGTTTGAATCACAAAGTACTCGTTGAATTTATCGATGATCAATTGTGGCAGGCCATCTGCTTCGCCAAATATTAACCGACAGTTTTCTTTGTATCCCATTTGCTGACGGTGTTTCCACGCCTCAGTCAGCTTGCGCAAAAAGAAATCATCATTGATTTCTTCATTTTTCTTTCGGGTAAGAATACGTACCAGTATCTGCGATTTCGGATTGATATAACCCCGGCCTAAAAACTTATCGTCATGCGTATGCACATCTACAATGGCTCCTGCTTCTGCATTTCCATCCACACGGTTTACTTCATTTGCAAATACCCATGGATGTCCGTTGGCAACACGTTGAGAGATCTTTCTGTTGAGCGTCACTTTTGTCATAGCCGGCAAAGGTATTTTTAAAATATGAGTTTCGTGCAACGAAATCAATGAGCAGTAGGTCAATCAAACAAAAAGCAGGTATGAAACTTTATCATGCATTGGCAATTCTTGTAATCACGTTGTTTGCAGCATGCAGCAAACCGTTTCCGCCACAGGGAAGTTTTCGTGCAAAACTGGTTGCTTCGTTCTGTGCTTTTCAAATTGTACAGATTGAAGATGCGGATGGAAAAGGACGTGGCATGGATTGGACAGACCCGGCCGGTAAGCCGTACAAAAATGTATTTACCGTAAAAAATCATTGCGATTTTGGAAAAGCAGGGTTGAAAGTTGGCGACAGCTTTACGGCCATCATTGTGGAAGAACCACAGGACACAACTTGTGCCGTATGCATGGGTTTTATGGAAACACCTCCTTTACAATGGAATATTAAAGTGGTTGATTAACTTTTGTGTTTATGTTTAGGTAAGGCATCCGGAAACGGGTGCTTTTTTGTTTTGTAGCAGGTGAAAGAGACAATTTGTCCCAAATGAGCCATTGGCAATATTCTTGACCAGCTTACCTTTGCCGACAATTTTACGTTTTACAGCACAAAAGACGAACGAAATGACAGAACAAAACGCAAATGAAGTAAACAATACCGCTTTCAGCGCCGATATCAACACCGATGAAAATATAGCCGGGGTGAACCATCTTAACGAGCAAATTGCTGAGGAAACCGAAATGGAAAAGCTGAAAGAAGCAGTGGAAGAAGAAAAAAAGAAATACCTCTACCTGATTGCGGAGTTTGATAACTACCGTCGTCGTACAGCGAAAGAGCGGGTAGAGCAAATGCAAACAGCCGGCAAGGAAGTGATCGTTTCCCTTCTCGAAGTATTGGATGATGCCGACCGGGCAGAAACCGAGCTGGCAAAAAACGGAACTGTAGATGAAGGGGTGAAGCTGGTGTTTCACAAACTCCGTACGCTGTTGCAGGCAAGAGGGTTAAAAGCAATGGAAACAAAGGGCCAGCCCTTTGATGCCGATAAGCACGAAGCGATTACAGAAATTCCTGCGCCCACAGATGAATTGAAAGGAACGGTGATCGATGAAATCGAAAAAGGATATTTACTCAATGACAAGATCATCCGCTTTGCAAAAGTGGTGGTGGGGAAATAAAAAGTTATTAGCTGTAAGCTGCGAGCTACGAGCCGGTTTACAGTTATAGTTTTTGCTCGTGGCTAATAGCTAAAAGCTCGCAGCTTACTATGTCTACAAAAAGAGATTTTTACGAAATACTGGGGGTCACCAAAAGCGCTTCTGCGGATGAAATTAAAAAGGCATACCGCAAAGTTGCCATGCAATATCACCCCGACCGTAATCCCGGAAACAAAGAAGCCGAAGAGAAATTTAAAGAGGCAGCAGAGGCATACGAAGTATTGAGCGATGCTGATAAAAAAGCACAATACGATCGTTTTGGACATGCTGGTGTAAGTGGCAACGGCCGTGGTGGATTTGGTGGCGGACAGAATATGAATATGGATGATATCTTCAGCCAGTTTGGAGATATTTTTGGCGATGATGTATTCGGCAGTTTCTTTGGCGGAGGCCAGCGCAGAGGTGGTGGGGGCGGAAGAAGCAGAGGTGTAAGAGGCAGTAATCTGCGTGTACGTATCAAATTGAATTACGAAGAAATTGCAAAAGGTGCCAGCAAAACCATCAAGGTTAAAAAATATGTAGGCTGCTCTACCTGCGGCAGTACCGGTGCAAAAGATAAAGCCAGCATGCAAACCTGTGGTACCTGTGGCGGCAGTGGCCAGGTACGCCGTGTACAAAATACCTTCCTTGGCCAGATGCAAACAGTAACCACCTGCCCGGCATGTAACGGCGAAGGAACAACCATTGCCCACAAATGTGCTACCTGTAAAGGTGAAGGCAGAGTGTATGGCGAAGAAAATATTACCATCGATATCCCGGCGGGCGTGCAGGAAGGCATGCAGCTAAGCGTATCCGGTAAAGGAAACATGGGAGAGCGTGGTGGATCCCCTGGTGATCTGATTGTACTGATCGAAGAAGAAACACATCCGCATTTACACAGGGATGGATTGAATGTGGCGTATGATCTGCATATTTCATTTCCCGATGCTGTTTTTGGTATCCAGGCCGAAGTGCCTACCATTGACGGTCGTGCCAAGATCAAAATTCCGCCGGGCACACAAAGCGGAAAAGTATTCCGGTTAAAAGGAAAAGGGTTTCCTGCATTACAGAGTTATGAAAAAGGTGATCAGTTGATCTATGTAAATGTGTGGACACCCCAGCACCTTACATCCGATGAAAAAGCAATGCTGGAAAAATTGCAGCACAGTCAGAACTTTCATCCCAAACCTGAAAAAGGAGACAAGGGTTTCTTTGAGCGGGTGAAGGAAATGTTTAGCTAAAAACCGGTAAATGGAAAATAGTTAGTGGCGAGTGATCAGCTCGCCACTTTTTTATGCCGTCAAAGGGACGTCTGTTATAGATCAATTTTAAACTGCAGCATCTAGGTTACTATTCGCTTCCTTAGACGCTCTTTCAATTTTGAGCGAGGTGGAAGGAGGCTCAGGATTTTACGACCATTCATTTCTTATTTTTACGTTTTCCCAATCAATGCACATTCATGAGTAATCAACTGATCTATTCCATTCCGGCCCGTTTTCGCCGTATTGAAAACATGCATATTCTCTTCTGGCTTATTAAAGATGCCTGCTGGGCACTCAACCTGCGTATCCCGGGTTTGATCATGATCATTCCAACAGTGCTGGCGGCATTGCT
>CAYMSG010000105.1:0-9512 GCA_964392955.1 uncultured Chitinophagaceae bacterium
TGGGGCCGTATCTCCTTGCGATTTGGTCCCAAAGATTTTAAACGCAGAAGCATTGACGGGTTAGGTGAAGACTGGCCGATTGGTTATGATGACATCAAACCTTATTACGATCGGGTTGATCAACTGATCGGAATTTTCGGCACCAACGAAGGATTGGAAAATGATCCGGATGGATATTTTCTTCCACCTCCCAAGCCACGCTTGCATGAGCTGTTTATCAAAAATGCAGCAACACAGGCTGGTGTACGGGTAATCCCATCACGCTTATCCATTCTCACCAAAAAAATTGAAAGTACAACTGAACGTGGTGTTTGTTTTTATTGTGCACAATGTGGCCGTAACTGCAGTGTGGCCAAAGCCGATTTTTCATCAACCAATGTATTGATCTATCCTGCACTGAAAACAGGGAATGTGGATGTAATTGCCAATGCCATGGCTCGTGAAGTGCTCACCAATAAAGAAGGGCTGGCAACCGGTGTAAGCTATGTAAACAAAGAAGACCTCAACGAATACCAGGTGATGGGCAAAGTAGTGATCCTAGCTGCCAGTGCCTGCGAAAGTTCACGGTTATTACTCAATTCAAAATCACCACGTCATCCAAATGGATTGGCCAACAGCAGTGATGTGGTAGGAAAATATTTACACGACAGCACAGGTGCTGCACTGGGCGGTGTATTGCCTAAACTCTTTGGCCGCAAAAAATACAATGAAGATGGTGTGGGTGGTATGCATGTGTATTCACCATGGTGGCTCGATAATAAAAAACTTGATTTTCCCAGGGGTTATCATATTGAATACTGGGGAGGAATGGGACAACCGGCCTACGGTTTTGGTATGAATATTCAAATGATGAATGGGAAATATGCAGTGGCAGGTAAACAAAAAGAAGCGGGTGGATATGGCGCATCCCTGAAAGAAGACATGCGTTATTTCTATGGAGCCAACGTAGGCATGGCTGGCAGAGGCGAGGCCATTCCGTTAGAAAGTAATTATTGTGCCATTGATCCTGATGTGGTGGATCAGTATGGTATTCCTGTGTTGAAGTTTCATGTAAAGTGGAGCGATCATGAGATCAGGCAGGCCAAACACATGAAAGAAACCTTCAAGGAAATTATGCACAACATGGGCGCCATTATTACATGGGGTGGCGATGATGGCCCGGAAAATAATTACGGACTGGAATCACCCGGTAAAATTATTCATGAAGCAGGAACGGCACGTATGGGGAACGATCCAAAAAGAAGCGCTTTGAATAAATACAACCAGGCACACGATTGTAAGAATTTATTTGTGGTGGATGGTGCTGCCTTTGTATCGCAGGCCGATAAAAATATTACCTGGACGATTCTTGCATTGAGCATGCGTGCCAGTGAATATATTGTGAGTGAATTGAAGAAGGGGAATTTGTAAACAGCCCATCCCGACCTTCCCAAAGGGAAGGCCATCAACGCACAGACCTTGCTTATTCAAGTGTTCGTACAAAATGTACAGTCTGAAAATGATGACGATTAAAGTAACAATGCTGAAATGCTTAATTACTATTGTTGAATAAATAAAAATAAAGCCCGGCCTCCCTCTCTACGGGAGAGGGAACGAGGGTGAGGCAATTATGAAAAGAAGAGATTCCATCAAAGCCATTTTAGTTGGCACCGTTGCATCATCGGTATTGGTTGATGCTTGTAAAACAGCCGATGAAAAAGCAAATGTATCTTCATCATCGTCTGCAAGTACCATCGACCGTACAAAAGAAGAAGCGGCGCTGGAAGCAAAGCTGATGGCGGAAACATTTTTTACCAAACACGAAATGGCAACCATTACTGTGTTGAGTGATATTATTATACCGAAGGATGAGGTGAGCGGCAGTGCAACCGATGCAGGTGTGCCCGATTTTATTGAGTTTATTGTAAAAGATATGCCGCAACATCAAACTCCTATGCGTGGTGGTTTGCGTTGGCTCGATCTGGAAAGCAGCAAACGTTTTGAAAAAGCATTTGTTGATTGCGACAGTAAACAACAGATCGCCATTGTGGATGATATTGCATATCCTGAAAAAGCAAAACCTGAAATGAAACAGGGTGTTGCATTCTTCAACCTCATGCGTAACTTAACTGCAACCGGTTTTTATACATCTGAAATCGGTGTAAAAGATATTGGCTACATTGGTAACACACCCAACCAATGGAATGGCGTACCCGATGATGTGTTAAAACAATACGGACTCGCTTACACTGAAAAAGAACTCAAAGAATGCGTATCGTTCGATACCAACGCATAAACCATTTTACGATTGCTGAACCATAAATAACTTGTATGAATAAAAGCAAGTCCAGAAGAGCTTTTCTTAAATCCGGAACGTTAGCGGCCGCCGGTTTTTTTATTGTACCACGACATGTATTAGGAGGCCCGGGCTATATTGCGCCAAGTGATCGGTTAAACATCGCCGGTATTGGTGCAGGTGGAAAAGGCGCAAGCGATCTTGCTGAATTTGCCAAAAGTCCCAAAGCAACTATTGTTGCGTTTTGTGATGTAGATGAAGCACAGGCCGCCGGTTCGGTAAAGCGTTTCCCCAAAGCAAAATTCTATTACGATTTCAGGGAAATGCTGGAAAAAGAAAAGAATAATATTGACGCCGTATCAGTATCAACACCCGATCATACACATGCCATTGCAACATTAGCAGCTATGGAAATGGGGAAACATGTGTATGTACAAAAACCGTTGACGCATGATATTTATGAAGCTCGCATGCTTACCGAAGCAGCCAAGAAATACAAAGTGGTTACACAAATGGGTAACCAGGGCGGCAGTGGCGATGGTGTACGATTGATGAAAGAATGGTACGATGCCGGTCTTATTGGAAAAGTAACCAGTGTAAATGCTTGGACCAACCGCCCCGTGTGGCCGCAGGGTTTAGCTAAGCCGACAGGTACACACAAAGTACCTGCAAATTTTAAATGGGATCTGTGGATCGGTCCATCCAAATATGAAGAGTATAACCCCGCTTATCATCCGTTCAACTGGCGTGGCTGGTGGGCATTTGGTACCGGTGCATTGGGCGATATGGCATGTCATATCATGGATCCGATCTATCGCATCTTACCTATTCTCTATCCCAACGAAGTGGAATGCAGTTTGCCCAATCAGTTTACGGCTGCATGGACCGAAGCTGGTTATATTGACAGCTGTCCACCTGCTTCCATCATTCATCTCAACTATCCACGTACTGATGATAGAGGCGAAATAAAAGTTACCTGGATGGATGGTGGATTATTACCAAAACGTCCTGAAGAATTATTGCCCGATGAACCAATGGGCAACTGGGATGGCGGAGTGATCTTTGAAGGAACAAAAGGGAAGATGATGAGTGGCTGCTATGGTGAAAGCCCAACCTTATTGCCAACCAAACGTATGAAAGAAGATCGCCTGCCCAAACAAAAATTGAAACGTGTTCCCGAAGGCCACTATGTACAATGGGTGAATGCCTGTATTGCAGGTTACGAAAACGGCGAAACAAGTTCACCATTTGAATATGCGGGTCCGTTTACAGAAAGTATCTTGATGGGTAACCTGGCCATCCGTTCATGGATGATCAAGAATCCGAAATTAACCGGTTGGGGAGATAAGTATCTCGGTCGCAAAAAATTATTGTGGGATGCAGCGAATATGAAGATCACCAACTTTGATGAAGCCAATCAGTTTGTGAAGAGAGAGTACAGAACGGGATGGTAAGATGGTGAATAGGCAATTGTCAATAGTGAACTGGCAATAGCATTCTTGAGCATCATTCACAATTCACCATTGACCATTCACAAAAAACGATTATAAAACATTTTGAACTTTTAATACTATGAGCAGAAAACTTCGCATGGCAATGATTGGCGGCGGGAAAGACGCCTTCATTGGTGCCGTACACCGCATTGCATTACACATGGATGGACAGGTTGAAATGGTAGCAGGCGCATTAAGTGCAGTTCCAGCAGTTGCTATTGAATCGGGTAAAATGTTATTCCTGGATGAAGAACGTATTTACACCGATTATAAAGTGATGCTGGAAAAAGAAGCCGCCATGCCTGAAGAGAAGCGGATTGATTTTGTAAGTATTGTAACCCCCAACTTCGTACACTTCGATCCGGCAATGATGGCATTGGAAAAAGGATTTAATGTGGTGATTGAAAAACCAATCACGTTTACGCTCGAAGAAGCAAAACAACTCAAAGCAAAAGTGGAAGAAACAGGATTGAGCTTATTGCTTTGTCATACCTACACCGGTTACCCCATGGTAAAGCAGGCGAAACAATTGGTAAAAAGCGGCGAGTTGGGAAAGATCAGAAAAATATATGTGGAGTATCCGCAAGGTTGGCTAAGTACGTTCCTTGAAGGAACCGGCAATATACAAGCCAGTTGGCGTACCGATCCGAAGAAAAGCGGTAAAGCCGGAGCCATGGGCGACATTGGTACACATGCGTTTAATTTGGCTGAATATGTGAGTGGTTTGGAAGTAACTCATCTGTGTGCAAATATTAATACAGTAGTTGAAGGTCGCTTACTCGATGATGATGGAGCTGCGTTTTTAAAATTCAACAACGGTGCAACTGGTGTGCTCATGGCAACACAAATTGCAGCCGGCGAAGAGAATAATGTAAAGATCCGTGTGTATGGTGAAAAAGGGGGTGTTGAATGGAAACAGGAAGATGCCAATACGCTGCTGGTGAAATGGCTGGATAAACCAACGGAAGTATATCGTACAGGCGGCGGTTACAACAGTTCTTATGCGGTGCATAATACACGTGTACCTGCAGGACATCCCGAAGGATACCTGGAAGCATTTGGTAATTTATACCGCAATTTCATTTTGACAGTCCGTGCAAAAATGAATGGTGAGCAACCAAAACCAGAGTGGCTCGATTTCCCTGGTGTACATGAAGGTGTACGAGGAATGGCATTTGTCGATAATGTTATTGAAAGCGGAAAGAGTGAGATGAAGTGGAAAGAGTTTACCCTCTAAATCCCCGCCTGAATGATAAGTCGGGCAGGTCCCTAAAGGGAGACTTGTTACAGGATATCTCTGATGATCTTTAAATTGAAACTCAACTGTTGAAAATTTATTCAGTTGATTATTGTATAACTAAAAGCAAAAAGCCCCTTTAGGGGTTGGGGTTTATGAAAACGATTAAAGGACCAGCCATCTTCTTAGCCCAGTTCATGGGCGATAAAGCACCCTTCAACAGTTTGGAAACTATTTGCGAATGGGCGGCATCACTCGGATTTAAAGCAGTACAAATTCCTACGTGGGAAAAACGATTGATTGATCTGAAACTGGCAGCAGAAAGTAAAACCTATGCAGAAGAGTTGAAAGGAAAGATCAATAGCTATGGCTTGGAAATTTCTGAACTCAGCACACATCTGCAGGGCCAGCTGGTTGCAGTACATCCGGCATACGATACCATGTTCGATGCGTTTGCTGCTGATGAAGTAAAGAACAATCCCAAAGCAAGGCAGGAATGGGCCGTGCAACAATTGATGTACGGAGCAAAAGCATCGCAAAATCTCGGCATTACTGCGCATGCAACATTCAGTGGTTCGTTATTGTGGCATACGTTTCATCCGTGGCCGCAACGTCCGGATGGGTTGGTAGAAGAAGGGTTTAAAGAATTAGCCAAACGTTGGTTGCCTATCCTGAATTATTTTGACGAGTGTGGTGTGGATGTTTGTTACGAAATTCATCCCGGTGAAGATCTGTTTGATGGTATTACGTATGAAATGTTTTTAGAAAAAGTAAACAATCACAAACGTGCATGTTTACTGTACGATCCATCACATTTCGTTTTACAACAACTGGATTATATTGAGTATATCGATTTATATCACGAACGCATCAAAGCATTTCATGTAAAAGATTCGGAGTTTAATCCAACGGGTCGTCAGGGTACATTTGGTGGTTATCAAAGTTGGCTCAACCGTGCAGGTCGTTATCGCAGTCCTGGTGATGGTCAGGTTGATTTCAAAACCATCTTCAGTAAACTTACCCAATACGGTTACGATGGCTGGGCAGTAATGGAATGGGAGTGCTGTATTAAACATCCCGAAGATGGAGCACGTGAAGGAGCCGAATTTATCAAAAATCACATCATTCGTGTAACCGATAAAACATTTGATGATTTTGCAGGCGGCGGAAGTGATGTTGCTTCGAACCGTCGTATTTTAGGACTCGATTAAATTCATTTTCAACTTTAAAATAATCATTATGAAAAAGATTTTATTAACATCAGCAGTTGCATTGGTACTCATCGCCTGTGGCGGATCAGGTACAGAAAACAAAGAACAACCAAAAGAAGAAGCAAAACAGGAAACAGCAGCAGCACCCTCACTGTCAGACAATCCTGATTATGAAAAAGGATTGGCACTCATTGCTGCAAGTGATTGCTTAACCTGTCATAAAGTAGATGAAAAAATTATTGGCCCTACTTACAGAGAAGTAGCCAACAAGTATGAGAATACAGAAGCCAATGTAAAAATGCTGGCTGAAAAAGTGATCAAAGGTGGCAGTGGTGTATGGGGTGATGTTGCCATGACACCACATCCAAATGTATCGCAGGCCGATGCAGAACAAATGGTAAAGTATATTCTCTTACTGAAAAATAACTAAGCATGATCCGTTCTATTATTCTGATGGCAGCAGTTGGTCTCTTTGCCTCTTGCAACAACGAAGGCGAAGGAGTTGACACAAACGATACATCGACTGCAGAAATCCCCACTGTTCCGGTTTTGTTAACGGAAGATGAGATCAAAGATGGCTGGGTATCATTGTTCGATGGGAAAACAACAAAGGGTTGGCACAAGTATGGTGGCGCACCGGTTGGCAGTGCATGGAAAGTAATGGATGGAATGCTGTTTCTCGATGCATCGCAACAGGAAAACTGGCAAATAAAAGATGGTGGCGATATTGTGACCGATGAAGAGTTTGAAAACTTTCATTTTAAACTGGACTGGAAAATCGATACCTGTGGTAACAGCGGAGTTGTGTTTAACATTCATGAAGATTCTGCCAAATACCAATGGCCCTGGATGACGGGTCCTGAAATGCAGATACTGGATAACAGCTGTCACCCCGATGCTAAAATTGTAAAGCACCGTGCAGGCGATTTGTATGACCTGATCAGTGCAGCACCTGAAACTGTAAAGCCGGCATTGGAATGGAACACGGCAGAGATCAAATCGCAAAACGGCACATTGGAATTTTATCTCAACGGAACCAAAGTGGTTACTACCACCATGTGGGACGAAGGATGGAAGA
Organism: uncultured Chitinophagaceae bacterium; assembly: GCA_964392955.1. GTDB lineage: Bacteria > Bacteroidota > Bacteroidia > Chitinophagales > Chitinophagaceae > Lacibacter. The sequence goes on from CAYMSG010000105.1 coordinate 7,295, forward strand.
AAATGATTGCGGGCAGCAAGTTTAAAGACATGAAAGATTTTGGTACCTATAAAAAAGGACGCATCGGTTTACAGGATCATGGAAACAATGTGTGGTTTAAAAATATCAAGATCCGCAGATTGTAATAATCAGCCGAGTTAATGAACTGCAAAAGCTGTTGTGTAGTATGCACAACAGCTTTTTCTTTAACGGGATGTTTTCTTTTGGCGAAGTAGATTGCTGAAAAAAGAGATGAAATATTTTTTAACCGGTATTACTTTCTTCTTCTTTGTTTCCAATGCAGCTGCACAGCAGGCGCAAACAATTGAACAGTATTGCATGGTAAAGGTTTTCTGGAATGCGTTTGCGGGTGAAGCCAGCATTGCGATTGATGATGGCACAAAAGCAGAAGCCATCAATTTGTTCAGTCAACGGTTGCGTGACAGTAGTAACCGCATCATCAAATTCAAATCACGGGTGGATGCATTGAACTATATAGGGAACCAAGGATGGAAGATGATGCATGTTGTTAGTAATGCAACTGATAACACAGAGTATGTGTATTTGTTTAAGAAGGAAGTGCGGAGAGAGGAGTAAATGCTGATTTCTTTAAACTGAAAATGAATTTCATTGAGAAAGCTTAGTTATAAAAGTAACAACGCTGCATTCGATATTTGATTGATGATTAGAATTACCAACCGTTCAAGTGTGCGACGCAACAACTGCTGCCCTTTGCAGCATAGCTGGCCACAAAAATCCTCCCTTCTTCAAAACCCTTTCCCTGCCTGAATTCCCGTACCTTTGCGGCTTCAAAAATCGAAGACGGGCGGCCAGATGCTGAAAACGGCACACACGGTCCTGAAACTCAATCACAACTATGATCAGTGCAAGAAATATAACCCTCTCCTACGGTAAGCGGGTGTTGTTCGACGAAGTAAATATCAACTTCACAAAAGGAAATTGTTACGGTGTTATTGGTGCCAATGGTGCCGGTAAGAGTACGTTTTTAAAGATCCTGAGTGGCGAAATTGAGCCCAACAAAGGAACGGTGGAGATTACACCGGGCGAACGACTGGCGGTATTGAAGCAAAACCACTTTGAGTTTGATGAGCAAACGGTATTGAACACGGTATTAATGGGCCACAAAAAAATGTGGGACGTAATGCACGAAAAAGATGCTATTTATGCCAACCCCGATGCTACGGAAGATGATTACATGAAAGCTGGTGAACTGGAAGCAGAGTTTGGTGAAATGGGTGGTTATACTGCCGAAAGCGATGCCGCTACTTTTCTGAGCAGCCTGGGCATGAAAGACGAATACCACCAGATGCTGATGAAAGATATTCCGAGTAACCTGAAAGTGCGTGTGTTACTGGCGCAGGCATTGTTTGGAAACCCTGATATTCTGTTGCTTGATGAGCCGACCAACGGATTGGATATTGAAACCATCGGCTGGTTGGAAAACTTCCTGGCCGATTATGAAAATATTGTATTGGTAGTAAGTCACGATCGTCACTTTTTAGATTCTGTTTGTACGCATGTGGCCGATGTGGACCGTTCAAAGATCAAGGTGTTTACCGGTAACTACACATTCTGGTACGAGAGCAGCCAGTTGATGGCTCGTCAGTTGGGCGATAAGAACAAGAAGATGGAAGAAAAGCGCCAGGCATTGATCGACTTTATCGCCCGCTTCAGCGCCAATGCATCGAAAAGTAAGCAGGCTACGTCCCGTAAAAAAGCGTTGGAAAAACTTACGATCGAAGAAATTGAACCTTCCAACCGTAAATATCCCGGCATCATTTTTCAACCCTTGCGTGAAGTGGGTAACCAGATCCTGCATGTTGAAAAATTAAAGAAATCGATCGACGGCCGAGTGTTGTTTGATAAAGTAAACTTTACAGTTAATAAAAACGATAAGATCGCATTCATCAGCAAAGATCCTTTGGCCGTAACACATTTTTTCGACATCATCAATGCCGAAGAAATTCCCGACCAGGGAAGCTACGAATGGGGAACCACCATTACGAAGGCCTATTTACCGGTAGAGCACAACAGCTTTTTTACCGGTGGGCTGAATTTGATGGAATGGTTACGTCAATATGTGCCCAGTCATGTAACCGATGCCGATGAACCGTTCCTCCGTGGATTTTTAGGAAAGATGTTGTTTAGCGGCGATGATATTATGAAGAAGACCAACGTATTGAGCGGTGGTGAAAAAGTGCGTTGCATGATCAGTAAA
>CAYMSG010000106.1:0-9411 GCA_964392955.1 uncultured Chitinophagaceae bacterium
AAAACTGTTATTGAAACTTCCATCGGGGTTTACATTTTCAAGGATCAATCCATGTTCAGGCTGATAAAATACATCCATCACTTCATGGATCACTTCCGGAACAAATTCATTTACACGATCGCTGCCGAGAATATGTTCGAGCTCTAATGAAAGATTGCAAAGAATCATTGGCAAGGCAAAATTCTTAAGCGGCCTTGTACCTGGATAAGCTTTGCTGTACGTTCCTTTCCAGTTATGCCTACGGCGGATAATATTTTCAAACGTATCAACTGCAATCTTCTTCCACTCATCGCTGGGGTTGATCTTATCCAACGCAGCAAATGCCATCGTTGCAAAACAATCACTGAAAATATTATAGGGTTGAACCACCGGTTTGCCATCGGCTGTTAATGAGAAGTACCAGTTGCCCTCTTCATCTCTGCCGTGCTGCTGCATAAAACGGGCACCATGCAAAGCCATATCGAGCCATTCTTTTTTCTGCTCAACATGTTTGTACATATAACTGAAACACCAAACTTCACGTCCCTGAAGCCACATAAACTTATCGGTATCGTACACATTTCCGGCACGATCGAGACAGGTAAAAAAACCACCATTCACTTCATCTTTACTGTGGTTTTGCCAAAAGGGTAGAATATTCGATACCAGCTCGTTCCTGTACAAAGAAGCATAGGCAGCAGTATCTAAAGAAAGTATGGCAGCTGATTTTGGTTGCATAGTTCGTCCTTAGTTAGTAAGGATTTTGTTGTTTGAAAACCGAATTTAGGAAAAATATTTACTTTATTGAACAAACTTAATTAATTTTTTTATTTACTTAGAAATTTCCGCCCCTTTCTCTTTAAAAGCTCCTATATTAGTCTACACTTTTCGAAATAAACTACTGTAATGACGGAACAGCATCAGATTTTTGAGGTCTTCAGCGATGAAAATGCCTCGGGGGTTGCATATAAAAACAAAGCACTCAAACGCTCATTGATCAACTTTCTCGACCAGGGCGGCAATACCACGATTACCGAACTGAGCCGGGAATTAAATATCAGCGTGCCCAAAACCACCAGCCTTGTGAATGAATTAATTGAAGATGGATTGGTGAAGGACTATGGCAAAGTAGATTCAACCGGTGGACGAAGAGCCAGCATGTACGGCCTTGTATCCGACGCTTGTTTTTTTGTAGGGGTGGATGTCAAGAAATTCTACATCAACCTCGGGTTACTTGATTTTAAAAAACAACTAGTAACCATCACCGAAAAAGTTCCATATAAATTAGAGAACACACAGGAATCGCTTACACAACTGCTCGACATCATCAAAGGATTTATTGCCGACCTACCGGTGGAAGAAAATAAAGTGCTTAGCATTGGTATCAATCTTTCCGGCCGCATCAGCAATACAACCGGTTACAGTTACAGTTATTTTCATTTCCAGGAAGAACCACTCTCCATTATTATCGAACGGGAGATCGGCATCCGCACATTTCTTGAAAACGATTCCAAAGCCATGGCATACGGCGAATTTTGTTGTGGCGAAGTACACAACGAACGAAATGTATTGTTTGTGAATATGGACTACGGAATTGGTTTGGGTATTCTCATCGACGGAAAAGTGTATTACGGTAAGTCGGGTTTTAGTGGTGAGTTTGGCCACATTCCTTTTTTTGATAACCAGATCATTTGTTACTGCGGAAAAAAAGGTTGCCTCGAAACAGAAGCGTCAGGTGCTTCGTTGATCCGCAACTTCAAAGAAAAAATGGCACAAGGTTCTACGTCCAATGCCTTGCGAAAAAATAAACAGATTGAAGATATCACGCTGCTGGATATTATTCATGCAGCGAATAATGAAGATATGCTGAGCATTGAATTGCTGGCCGATATTGGCGAAAAGATCGGACGTGGTTTGGCCATGCTCATTAACATCTTCAACCCGGAGTTATTGATTCTGGGAGGCACCTTATCTGAAACAGGTGATTATTTGCGTTTGCCTATCCGCAGTGCCATCAATAAATATTCCCTGAGCTTGGTAAACAGCGATACACAATTAAAAATTTCGAAGCTTGGTGAAAAAGCCGGTGTAATGGGTAGTTGTTTAATTGCACGAAATAAAATTCTTTCCATACAGGGATAGTTGGATGAATTAGCTGAAGATAAAAGGTCAATGCATGTTTTTAAAATCGTTCATCATAAATAAGATTACCAGGTGAGCGAATCACATCAACAGCTAGTTCTACTATTGATTACCAACTTTACAACTACAACCATTGAATGGTCACTTCTCAAGAAATTATATAAGCATTTATAGAAGCAGGCTACAAAGCTGGGCTGGTAATAAATTAATAAGCAACGTTGAAAAATTATTTTACAGCAAAGGCAATTACTCTGTGAAAAAATCAATTCCTGAATCGATTTTTTAAGAAATACTATCTTGAAAATAATAATTATCGAATCACTGCTTAAACGAATCCCTTTTCCTCATACTCAACACCAGCAAGGGTTTCAGCGAAACAAAAAACGGACAACCCTTCAAAAAATCGGGGTTGTCCGTTCAGGTGTGGAGCTGAGCGGATTCGAACCGCTGTCCAAACATATTCGCCAAAAGCTTTCTACATGCTTATTTCATGATTGATTGTCGGCACTACACAGGACATGAACATACCAATGTAATACGTAGCTGAATGGTCTTTTGCAACAGTCACAGCCTTCTGTTACAGCAACCTGTTTTGTGTTTGAGTCGGCGGCGGAACCTGGTAACAGATCAACCTGTTCGGCGGCCCGAATGACTACCTAATCACTGATTAAGCGGCCATGGCATACTGTGTATTGCCATTTGAGTTTTTGAATATTCAGATTTAAGTGCTAATTATCCAACGCACTGCATGCTTACACCTTCAAAGATCTATGCTGTCAAAACCAGGCAGCCCCAATTTGAAATACGAAGTACAAAGTTGGAAGTACAAAGTATAATCGGACTGCAAAAATACGTTTATTTCTGTTGCGGACGAAAATAGCATTTTTTGTTACCGGCTTTTGTAATTGCTTCAACTGTATTGGCGTCGCACTCTTGTACTTTAGTACGATGGGTCACCCGCTGTCTTACAGGATGGTCCACCGGATCAAATAGCAAGTGTCTGTAACGTCAAAGGAAAAACATTGCTTCATTCTTTCTTAGTTTTACAACATGGCAGAAACGATTAAACCGGAATCATCCTACAGGCAGCGGATCAACGATCTGAATATCAAACTCAACCATTTACTGAAACGCAAACAGTTGCTTGGTTGGCTCCGGTTCGTAATTTTAGTTCTAACCAGTTTCTTCATCTGGTTACTTTCATTGTACGGCATTTTTGTTTCTGCAGTTATTTTCCTTGTCGGGCTGGCAATTTTTTTATTTGCAGTGCGAAAGGACCTGGCAAACAAAGAAGCAATTCTTCATCATGAGCGTTTAATCAGGATCAACCAACAGGAATTATTATACCTGCAACACAATTACATCCATCAAAAAGATGGCATTGAATTTTACAGAGATGAACATCCGTACGCAGGCGATCTTGATATTTTCGGCCGGGCTTCGTTGTATCAATACATCAACCGCACCAATTCCCAGCAAGGTAATCAACGATTGGCCGATTGGCTTTCGGCTCCTGCAAGTGCAGCAACGATCAAAGCAAGACAGGCCGCCGTACAGGAGTTAGTGCAACAAACAAACTGGCGACAGGAGCTGCAGGCGCATGGTTCATCAGCCATCATTACCATTGCAACGCAACAGAAAATGGAAGATTGGCTGAAAGAAGGCAATCAATTCGTTCATAAAAAAAGATGGCATGTGCTGCGTTATGCATTACCGACACTTGCACTTACTGTTCTTGCACTGTTTCTTTTTGATGTGATCAGCTACCAGTTCTTTCTGCGTGCCTTACTGGTATTTACAATCATTGCCTTTGGGATTACACGCATCATTGTTCCCTTGTATCGAAAGCTGAACAAGATCACAGCAGAAATGGAATCGCTGTCGAACAGTATTGCATGTATTGAGCAGGCAGCATTTAAAGATCCGTTACTGTTGTCGCTGCAGCAGCAATTGTACACCGGGCATCAAAATGCATCCAGGCAAATTTTTCAATTGAAGAACATTTTTAACCGTTTCGATTATCGTTTAAATCCGGTTGTATTTGTGCCGCTGAATATTTTCCTGTTGTGGGATCTGCAGCAGGTATTACAGCTGGAAGCATGGAAACAAAAAAACAATCAACAGATCAATCATTGGTTTGAGGCATTGGCAGAGCTGGAAGCATTGTGCAGTATTGGTACGCTTTCGTTCAATCATCCGCATTGGTGTTTTCCTGCTTTAAAAACAGATGAACCAACGTTTATTGCAAAACAGTTAGGTCATCCGCTGATCGAAGAACAGAAATCGGTATTGAACGATTTTACGGCAACAGGTAACGAACAGATCAATCTCATCACCGGCTCCAACATGGCGGGCAAAAGTACATTCCTGCGAAGTATTGGCGTAAACATGGTGCTGGCAGGTATGGGTGCGCCTGTTTGTGCAACACAACTAACGGTTTCGCCATTAAACGTGATGAGCAGCATGCGCATAAAAGATAACCTGGAAGAAAGTACTTCTACTTTTTATGCGGAATTAAAAAAACTAAAGCAAATTATTGATGCTGTAAACAAAAACGAACCGGTGTTTATTTTGCTTGATGAAATATTACGGGGTACTAATTCCAACGACCGGCACACCGGATCAAAAGCACTGATTCAACAGTTACTTCGTCACAAAGCAACGGGTGTGTTAGCTACACATGATCTGGAACTGGCACAACTGGAAGCAGCATATCCCAACAATATTCGCAACTATCATTTTGATGTGCAGGTAAATGCTGAAGAACTCTTTTTCGATTACAAACTGAAAACAGGGGTTTGCCAAAGTATGAATGCTTCCATCCTAATGAAGAAGATCGGCATTGAACTCTAATCAATATAAAAAATGAGAAGACAACCCTTGTCTTCTCATTTTCAATTATCAATTAAATAATTATCAATTCACTTTATTTGTTCCAGCCAAACAAATCATTTCCGTTTGCATAGATCAGTAAGCTGAATAGAATGATCATACCAACAATCTGTGCGTACTCTAAAAACTTTTCGTTCGGCTTCCGTCCTGTGATCATTTCAATCAATGTAAAAAGAACATGTCCGCCATCCAATGCAGGGATCGGCAACAGGTTCATAAATGCAAGGATGATGCTGAATAAAGCTGTAATATTCCAGAAACTTTCCCAATCCCAAACAGCTGGGAAAATAGAGCCCATCGATTTAAAACCACCAATGCCTTTATACGCACCGGTATCAGGATTCAGGATCAAACGAAACTGATCAATATAGAATTTTAATTTCTCAAATGTTTTTACAACACCTGCGGGGAACGATTCGAAAAAACCATACTTTTTCACCTGTACTGCAATTACACCCATCGCCGCATACTCTTCAGGGCTGAGATACGGAATACCTACTCTGCCATCTTTATCAACTTTCGAAGTGAGTTGTAATGTATCTGCATTTCTTACTACTGTAAGTAAAGCTGTTGCATCTTTTTTCTTTTGCAGCAAAGGACTCATCTCATCATAAAATGAAACAGGTACATTGTCTATCGCAATAATCTGATCTCTCTCCTGCAAACCTGCCTGTTTTGCATACATCGTATCCTTGGCATCAAATGCGCCCGCTATGGCAGGAATACGGTAACTCAACAACCCTCTTTTACGTTTGCTTTCAATTAATTTTTCTACAAGGTTAATAGGTATCAGAATTTCTTTTTGCTGTCCATCACGTTCAACCAAAATCTTTTCGCCGGTTAATACTTTTGCATTCAAATCGCCGAAGTAAGGAACAGGTTTATCATTTACAGCTAATATTTTATCACCATTACGTAAACCAATATCGGTCATCAACTGATCCTGCGCCCAAATACCATACTTCACATCTTTCATTGGCACTTTTTCTTCGCCCCACACAAACAAGATCATAGCATAAATCACAAAAGCCAATAACACATTCACCGTTACACCGCCAATCATAATAATCAATCGTTGCCAGGCGGGTTTGCTGCGGAATTCCCAATCCTGTGCCGGAAGTTTCATGGCTTCTTTATCCATGCTTTCATCGATCATACCCGAAATTTTTACATAGCCGCCTAATGGCAGCCAGCCGATACCATATTCGGTTTCGCCCACTTTCTTTTTAAACAATGAAAACCAGGGATCGAAAAAAAGATAAAATTTTTCAACACGGCATTTAAACCAACGTGCTGTAATATAGTGTCCGAATTCGTGAAAGATGATGAGGATGGAAAGCGACAATAACAATTGTGCAGCTTTGATCCCAAACTCGGCCCAGTTAATTGCTAATAACATAGATTAATAAATAATTATAAACGTTGTTGTTGTGTTGATACGGAATCTGCAAATATCGAAGAAAAACAGGAGGCCCGAAACAAAAAATTTTCAAAATTAAAGTTGAATGAGCGATGCTGTGTAATTTCTGGCTTCGGCATCGCTTTCAAGATACTGCTCCAACGTTGGTTTTTCAATGAACGGAACATGATGCATTGTTTTCTCAATAATATCCGTCATATCCAAAAATCCAACACGGTTGCGTAAAAAGGCCCACACCGCAATTTCATTGGCAGCATTCATAATACAGGGAAGATTACCCCCTTTGTTCAACGCTTCAATTGCCAATGCCAGGTTGCGGAATGTTTTAAGATCAGGCTCTTCGAAATTAAGTGTGTTGATCTTTTTAAAATCAAAGCGTGGAAACTGGTTGGCGATCCGTTGCGGAAACGCCATGGCATATTGAATCGGCAGTTTCATATCGGGCAAGCCCATTTGGGCTTTGATGCTTCCATCTTCAAACTGCACCATGCTGTGAATGATGCTTTGCGGATGAATTACCACCTGAATCTGATCGGGAGCCAGGTTAAACAACCATTTCGCTTCAATCATCTCCAGCCCTTTGTTCATGAGTGTTGCAGAGTCGATGGTAATTTTTGCACCCATGCTCCAGTTGGGATGTTGCAATGCATGATCCCGTTTTACATTCACTAAAAAATTGGGCTTCCGTCCCCGGAAAGGACCACCACTTGCTGTAAGAATAATTTTTTCAATCACATTCCTGTGTTCACCAACCAAACATTGAAAAATAGCGGAGTGCTCACTGTCAACCGGAATAATGGGCACCCTGTTCTCCACCGCTTTCTGCATCACAATATCACCGGCTACTACGAGTGTTTCTTTATTGGCTAATCCAATCGCTTTTTTATTTTCAATGGCCCTTAATGTAGGCTTCAACCCGGCAAAACCAACAATGGCCGCCAGCATCATATCATACGTATCAAACGCTGCCACTTCTTCCAATGATTGTTCGCCGGTAAATACTTTTACATCAGTGGATGCCAACGCAGCTTTTACTTTGGCATATTTTTTTTCATCAACAATTACAACGGCGTTGGGGTTGAATTGAAGCGCCTGCTTTACCAGCAGTTCATCATTTGTATGGGCTGTGAGAATTTCTACTTCAAACAAATCGGGGTTGGCCTCAATTACATCCAGTGCCTGTGTACCAATGGAACCTGTTGACCCGAAAATGGCAATACGTTTCTTTTGTTGTTGCTGCATATATAGTTTGGTGTGTGATGATGCTGCAACGATTTACAGCCTTCATCTTACGTCAATCATTAATTTTCTACCCACTTCATCAGTTCATCAGCGATCTTACGATCATTGCTGAGACGGGGCACTTTGTTTTGTCCGCCCAATTTACCAATACTTTTCATGTAATCGATAAATCCATTCTTTTTCATGGTGGTGATCTTGAGTGGCTTTAATATATTGCCGGCGATAAGGTCATCATAATAAATGTTTTTATCACGCATCAGATCATTGAGCTTACCCGCAAACCGTTCCAGATCAGCCGGACGGTTTTCGAATTCAATGAACCACTCGTGGTAACTTTTTCCTTCCCCTTGTTCAATCATGGGCGCCACTGTAAATTCGGTTACGTGGACATTTTCTTCTGCTGCCGCTTTCAGTAAGCTTTGTTCCACTTCTTCACCAATCACATGTTCGCCAAACGCAGAAATAAAGTGTTTGATGCGGCCTGTTACAACAATACGGTAGGGATTGGTTGATACAAATTTCACTGTATCGCCAATGTTATAGCCCCAGAGTCCTGCGTTGCTGTTAATGATGAGTGCATAATTCTCCCCCACTTTCACATCTTTCAACGTTAATCTCGTTGGGTTTTCGGTATGAATTTCTGCCGCCGGTACAAACTCATAAAAAATACCATCGTTTGTATTAAGCAATAATCCCTCTGCTTCCTGTGAATCCTGGAAAGCAAAAAAACCTTCGCTGGCCGGGAACAACTCAATGCAATCTATTTTTCGGCCAATACTTTCAAACAGCTTGGCTTTGTATGGTTCAAAATTCACCCCGCCCTGGATCATAATACTGAAGTTGGGGAAAATATCGCCTACTTTTTTGCCGGTACGACGCATCAACTCATCAAAATACATCTGCATCCACGGTGGAATGCCGCTGATGAGGGTCATATTCTGATGAATGGTTTCATCCACAATCTTACTCAGTTTGGTTTCCCAGTCTTCAATGCAATTGGTTTCGTATGAGGGAAGTTGATTGGTGCGCAGGTATTTCGGAATGAGGTGGTTGGAGATACCACTCAGCCGGCCAGTTGGGATATTGCCAACCCGTTCCAACTCCGGCGATCCTGAAAGGAAAATCAGTTTGCCGTCAAAAAAGCGGGTATTGCCCGTCTCGGCTGCATAACAAAGAGCAGCGTTCCGAGCCGTTCCAAAATGATTGCTCACCGATTCTTTAGTGATCGGGATGTATTTTGCCCCGCTGGTGGTGCCCGATGTTTTAGCAAAATAAAGCGGAACACCCTTCCACAGCACATTGTGCTTGCCTTCAATGATCTTATCGATCCAGGGCCGTATCTGCTCATAATCTCTGATAGGCACGGCCTGTTTGTATTCTTCGTACCCGTTTACCTTATCCAGCCCCAGCTCTTTGCCATAATCGGTACCCCGACCTACCTTGATGAGTTGCTTGAGGATCTGCTCCTGGTCGCTTACAGCCGTAAGTTTATTTTTCTGGATGGTCTTATATATATAGCCGGCAAAAGGTTTCGCCAATACTGATTTAATTTTCATTCCGATTCCTCTTTAAGAGGCCACAAATTTAGCCTTACCGGTTCAAAGCATCCCGTTAAAATGGGGGCAAATTTTTTGTATGGAAACTTGTTTTCAAAGCATTTTTATCCCTACCTTTGCAGCCCTAATATTGGAAAGTTATGTTTGCAGTTGTAAAAATAGCCGGTCAGCAGTTCAAAG
>CAYMSG010000107.1:0-7685 GCA_964392955.1 uncultured Chitinophagaceae bacterium
GCCCCCGTTACCCAAGCGGTCAATGATGCGGGCAATTACTTCCCCATCGGAATCCAGATTTTGTTTGCAGTTGGCTTTGTGGCAGTAATGATGGTGGTTACTCACTTGCTCGGCCCCAAACGGCCAACGGCGCAGAAATTAGAGAATTTTGAAAGTGGTATTGAAATTCATGGAAATGCACGTCAACCGATGGCGGTAAAATACTTCCTTGTAGCTATTTTGTTTGTGTTGTTTGATGTGGAAGTGATCTTTTTTTACCCATACGCTGTCAATTTTCGTGAATTAGGGTGGAGTGGTTTCATGGCTGTATTAATGTTTGTTGGATTTTTCCTTTGTGGGTTCTATTATATTATTAAGAAAGGTGCCCTTAACTGGGAAGATTAAGCTGAAACAATCACAGATTTGAAAGCTGAAACCGGCTGCTGAGCAAACATTGTGGTGCACTAGTTGTTGTGACACAGATAGCAAGCATTTCACTTCAAATCTTTAATAAGAAATATTATGTCACGTCCGGTACAATTTAATATCAATCCAAAGGCGATCGACCATCAAGGCCATATCAGCATGGTGGGTATGCCCGATGGCCATATGGGCGAAGGTTTTTTTGCTACCAAGCTCAGCGAAGTGGTAGGGCTGGCCCGCAAGAACTCTATCTGGCCATTGCCTTTTGCAACTTCCTGCTGCGGTATTGAGTTCATGGCAACGGCTGCAGCTCATTATGATCTTGGTCGTTTTGGGTCTGAACGGATGGCCTTTACTCCCCGCCAGTGCGATCTGATGATGGTGATGGGTACGATTTCTAAAAAAATGGGTCCTGTTGTAAAACAGGTGTACCTGCAAATGGCCGAACCTCGTTGGGTAATGGCGGTGGGTGCATGCGCCAGCAGCGGTGGTATTTTTGACACATACAGTGTGTTACAGGGAATTGACCAGGTGGTTCCGGTTGATGTGTATGTGCCCGGTTGCCCTCCAAGACCTGAAGCTATTCTTGACGGATTGATGCGGATTCAAGACCTGGTGGGACAGGAAAGTCTTCGCCGCCGCAACAGCGAACATTATCAAAAATTATTAGACAGTTACGGAATACAATAAGGCTGCCAGCCTCACGCTACTAGCTTCAAGCTTTGGCGTGCAGCAAGCAGCGAAAAGCGAAAAGCGTTTATGAGTTTAACCAACGAACAGATTCAAAACAAACTGGTAGAAAAATTTGGAGAGCAGGTGTCTGCTTTTTCAGAGCCGTATGGTATGCTCACATTTGAAGCGCCAAAGGAGTTGAATTTAAAAGTGCTCCAGTTTTTGTTTGATGATGAAACCCTGCAATTTCGTTTCCTTACTGATTTGCAAGCGGTACATTATCCGAACCAAAAGGGTCGGGAACTAGCAGTTGTGTATCACTTACACAACCTGGTTGACAATGTGCGTATCCGTTTCAAAGTATTTACTGATATCAATACTCCCGATGTGTTTACCGCTACACAGTTATATGCTACTGCCAACTGGATGGAGCGTGAAACTTATGATTTCTTCGGTGTGAATTTCGTTGGGCATCCTAATCTCAAGCGCATTTTGAATGTGGATGAGATGGATTATTTCCCGATGCGGAAAGAGTTTCCATTGGAAGACCAGACACGTATTGACAAAGATGATGAGATGTTTGGAAGAGGAGGAAGTACTAATCAGGTAATTTGAAAATTTGAGAATAATCCTGAGCGTAGTCGAAGGACAAATTTTCAAATTAAACCATTTTCAAATTGAATTAACATGAGCGACGTTCAAAATATATTACTGCCGGAAGGTTCGATCGAGAAAAAAACGATTACGCTGAACCTGGGACCAACGCATCCGGCCACGCATGGTGTGTTTCAGAACATCCTTGAAATGGATGGTGAGCGTGTGATGTCTTCTGAATCAACAGTAGGATATATTCACCGTGCATTTGAAAAACTGGCCGAACGTCGTCCGCTTTACCAGATCACACCCATTACTGATCGTTTGAATTATTGCAGCAGCCCCATTAATAATATCGGCTGGCATCTTACCTGCGAAAAATTATTAGGGATTCAAACGCCCAAGCGTGTTGATTACCTGCGTGTGATCTTAATGGAGCTTGCACGCATCAGCGATCATTTAATCTGCAATTCTATTTTAGGTGTTGATACAGGTGCCTTCTCCGGTTTCGTTTATCTCATGGAATTCCGTGAGTTGATCTATGAAATTTATGAAGAGATCTGCGGCAGCCGTTTAACAACCAATATTGGCCGTATCGGTGGTTTCGAACGAAACTTTACACCGGCTGCCTGGGAAAAATTAGAAAAGTTCCTCAAAGAATATCCAAAGGCATTAAAGGAATTTGAAAACCTGTTTACACGTAACCGGATTTTCATGGATCGTACCATTGGTTGTGGTCCTATTTCTGCCGAGCGTGCATTGAACTATGGATTTACTGGTCCAAACCTGCGTGCAGCCGGTGTGGACTATGATGTACGTGTGCACACACCGTATTCATCGTACGAAGATTTTAATTTCATTGTACCTGTTGGAACAACCGGTGATACTTACGACAGATTTCTTGTTCGCAATGTTGAAATGTGGGAGAGCTTAAGCATTATTGAACAGGCTTACCAGAAGATACAGGATTTCAAAGGTGCCGATGCAGAAGTGTATCATGCCAACGTTCCCGAATATTATCTGCCTGAAAAGAAAGATGTGTACACAAGCATGGAAGCACTCATCTGGCACTTTAAAATTATCATGGGTGAAATTGAAATGCCGAAAGGGGAAGTATATAACAGTGTAGAAGGAGCAAATGGTGAGTTAGGATACTATTTCATCAGTGATGGTGGCAGAACTCCATATCGTTTGCATTTCCGTCGGCCATGTTTTATTTACTACCAGGCATTTGAAGAATTGGTGAAAGGTGGAATGTTGAGTGATGCCATTGTGGTGATGAGTAGTTTGAATTTGATTGCAGGGGAGTTGGACGCTTAAACGCAATTTGAAAATTAATTGATTTGAAAATTTGAAAATAGCAGCATGAAGTTTTCAGAAGAACAGTTGAAGAAAGTAGATGAGATGATCTCTCATTATCCGGCAGGCAAGCAAAAAAGTGCGTTGCTTCCATTGCTGCATTTTGTGCAGAAAGAAAATGGTGGATGGCTGAGTGCAGAAGCAATGGATTATGCTGCAGAGTTATTGAAGATTGCTCCCATTGAAGTGTATGAAGTAGCAACGTTCTACAGCATGTATAATTTACAGCCGGTTGGTAAAACGGTATTTGAAGTTTGCCAAACGGGTCCGTGCATGTTACGTGGAAGTGATGGAATTGTAGAGTATATCTATGAAAAGCTGGGCATCAAACCCGGGCAAACAACAGCAGATGGACTGTTTACATTGAAGACAGTTGAGTGTTTAGGTGCCTGCGGTTATGCACCTATGATGCAGTTGGGTCCTGATTACCGTGAACACCTGACGAAAGAAAAAATTGATGCATTGATTGCAGAAGGAAAAGCAAAAGCCAACTGATATGACGAAGAAAATGGCCATGATCATCGGTTTTCTTTTGTCAACATCAGCCATGATCGTCATTATTGTGTTCCTGATGGCAGATGATAAAGAAACGATGCGTCCAATGATGTTCGTGGGAATTGGTTTGGCACTTGGCTCCTTGATTTTGCGAAATGTGTTACGCTTTAAACCGGAGTGGTTTAAAGATGGAAATGAAAATAAATAAGAAACTGTTTACCCCCTCTTGGGAGGGGTGTTAGTGTGTTACACACAGGAATGATTGAAGGGGTGGGTTGCAGAATAGAATTAATAAGTACAAGAGTGCGACGCCACTTAAGTTGAAGAGAGATTATTAGTTGATAACATAAAAATAAATATCCCCCTTTAGGGGACAGGGGCATATGGGAAGAAAATTACTTTTAGACAAAGCACATATCGAAGGCATCAGGCATTATGATGTGTATCGCCGTGAAGGTGGTTACCGCAGCGTGGAGAAAGCATTGAAAACAATGAGCCCCGAAGCTGTAACAGAAGAAGTAAAGAAAAGTGGCTTGCGTGGCCGGGGTGGTGCGGGTTTTCCTACGGGTATGAAATGGAGTTTCCTTGCAAAGCCCGAAGGTGTTCCCCGTTACCTCGTTGTAAATGCAGATGAGAGTGAGCCGGGCACGTTCAAGGATCGTTACCTGATGGAATTTATCCCTCATCTGTTGATCGAAGGAATGATCACTGCATCGTATGCATTGGGCAGCAATACATCTTACATCTACATTCGTGGTGAATACTGGTGGGTGAAGGAAATTTTAGAAGTAGCCGTACAGGAAGCACGCAATGCAGGTTGGTTGGGAAAAAATATTTTAGGCAGTGGATTTGATTGCGACATTTTTGTGCAACCTGGTGCCGGTGCATATATCTGTGGCGAAGAAACGGCATTGATCGAAAGTTTGGAAGGCAAACGTGGTAATCCACGTATCAAACCTCCGTTCCCTGCGGTAAAAGGGTTGTGGGGTTGCCCAACAGTGGTGAACAATGTGGAAACCATTGCAGCTGTTGTACCAATTGTAAACGATGGCGGTGATGAATATGCCAAGATCGGTATTGGTAAATCAACAGGTACAAAACTGATTTCTGCATGCGGTAACTTAAACAAGCCAGGTGTGTATGAAATTGAAATGAATATTTCAGTTGAAGAATTTATTTACAGTGATGAGTATTGCGGTGGTATTGCCAACAATAAACGATTGAAGGCATGTATCCCCGGTGGTTCATCGGTTCCTATTCTTCCTGCCAATCTTTTGTTGAAAACAGCAAAAGGTGAAACAAGAATGATGACCTATGAAAGTTTAAGTGATGGTGGTTTTGCAACGGGTACCATGATGGGTAGTGGTGGTTTTATTGCCATGGATGAAGATCAGTGCGTGGTAAAACACACTTATACATTAGCCCGCTTCTACCGTCATGAAAGTTGCGGACAATGCTCACCTTGCAGAGAAGGAACCGGTTGGATGGAAAAGATTCTGTTGAAGATTGAGCAAGGAAAAGGATCGATGAGTGACATTGATCTGTTGTGGGATATTCAACGAAAGATCGAAGGAAATACGATTTGTCCGTTGGGCGATGCAGCAGCATGGCCTGTGGCAGCAGCCATCCGTCATTTCCGTGATGAGTTTGAATGGCATGTAACCAATCCGGCAGATGCATTGAAAGGAAATTATGGTTTGGCGAATTATGCAAAGCCGTTAGAGATTGCAGTGGCCCCCTAAATCCCCCGAAGGGGGACTTTTGGAGTCGCAGAAAATTTGAAAAGTATTATTTAATTAAAATGCTACAAACCCTCCCCCTTTGGGGGAGATGGAGGGGGCTATATGGCAGACGAAAAGAAATTATTTACAGTAACCATCGACAACATCACTGTTGAAGTGGAGCCGGGAACAACCATTTTGCAGGCTGCACGGAAAGTAGGTGGCGATGTGGCTCCGCCGGCGATGTGTTATTACACAAAGCTGAAAGATAGTGGTGGTAAATGCCGCACTTGTTTAGTGGAAGTAGCTGCAGGTTCTGCGGCAGATCCACGCCCCATGCCTAAACTGGTAGCAAGTTGCCGTACCAATGTAATGGATGGAATGGTGGTGAAAAACATTACGAGTGATCGTGTGATTGATGCAAGAAATGGTGTGGTTGAATTTTTACTGATCAACCATCCGCTTGATTGTCCAATCTGTGACCAGGCGGGCGAATGTCATTTGCAGGATCTCAGTTATGAGCATGGTAAAGGTGCGAGTCGCTACGAGTTCAAACGCAGAACATTCGATAAGCATGATCTTGGTCCATACATTCAGTTGCACATGACACGTTGCATTCTTTGCTACCGTTGTGTGTATACGGCCGACCAGGTAACGAATGAACGCAAGCATGGCATTTTAATGCGTGGCGATCATTCTGAAATTGCAACGTATATCGAGAAGAGTTTAGATAATGATTTTATTGGTAATGTGATTGATGTTTGTCCTGTGGGTGCATTAACCGACCGGACATTCCGTTTTAAAAACCGTGTATGGTTTACGAAGCCGGTTGACGCACATTGTAATTGTGATAAGTGTAGCGGTGAAGTGCAACTGTGGATGCGTGGCGATGAAGTGCTTCGTGTAACTGCCCGTAAAGATGAGTGGGGTGAAGTAAAAGATACAACGAAAGGTGAAACAGGATGGATCTGCAATACCTGTCGCTTTGAACGCAAAAAGATCAGCGATTGGGTGATCGAAGGACCATCGCAGATCAACCGTCATTCAGTGATTTCACAAGGCCATTATGTGGGTGTGAAAAAGCCAAATGAAACAGTTGCAAAAGTGATGGGCGGAAGAGATCCGAAGTTGCTCATGAACATTAAAGATGTAAGTGAAGTAAACCAGGTAGAGTTGAGTGAAATAAAAGGAGCGGCCACATCGGAAGTATTTAAACAATTGAAGAAAGGAAATTAATGGATATGACTTTATTAGCAGTCGATTGGGCAATGGTGTTGGAGAAAACGATCTTCATTGCTGTTATTATCACCGTTTCATTGGTGGTAGCACTGTACATGACGTTTGGCGAACGGAAAGTAGCGGCGTGGATACAGGATCGTGTGGGTCCCAACCGTGCAGGTCCGTTTGGTATTTTACAGCCACTGGCCGATGGTTTGAAAATGTTTTTCAAAGAAGAGATCATTCCTACTTCATCCAATAAAATTTTATTCATACTTGGTCCTTCACTGGCAATGATCACTGCGATGTTGACCAGCGCTGTCATTCCATGGGGCGATAAAGCAGAGTTATTCGGACGTACTATTTCATTGCAGATTGCTGATGTAAATATTGGTATCCTCTACGTATTCGGAATTTTAAGTTTGGGTGTATATGGGATTATGATCGGTGCATGGGCGAGTAACAACAAGTTCTCGTTGATGGGTGGTTTACGTGCAGCATCACAGATCATTTCGTATGAACTGGCGATGGGTATTGCATTGATTGCTTTGATCATGATCACCGGAACGCTGAGCCTTGGTGAAATGGTGCAGCAACAAAAAGATGGCTGGTGGAACTTTTTTGTACAACCACTTGGCTTCTTCATTTTCTTGGTGTGTGCATTTGCAGAATGTAACCGTACTCCATTCGACTTGGCGGAAGCAGAGAACGAATTGATTGGTGGTTATCACTCCGAGTATTCCAGTTTGAAGTTGGGGTTCTATTTGTTTGCTGAGTACATCAATATGTTCATCAGCAGTGCCATCATGGCTACTTTGTATTTCGGCGGCTATGACATCATTCCATTCTACGATGAAAGTGCGTGGGGTTTATCGGCCAACATTATGGCCTTGTTAGGAGCAGCTGCTTTATTCTTTAAAATTCTTGTATTCATATTCATATTCATGTGGGTTCGTTGGACCATTCCAAGATTCCGTTACGATCAGTTGATGAACCTCGGTTGGAAAGGTTTGATTCCGCTTTCGTTGTTCAATATGCTGGTAACGGCGGCAGTGATTTTGTTTTTGAAGAAATAAGAGGGCAGCCCCCTCTAACTCCCCCGAAGGGGGAGAACAGCAGCGCACCGGGCCAGCTTATTTGAAATGAATGATGAATAGGCGGAGATATTGAAACATTGATGATTGATATGTTGAAGAAGATTTGGAAGTGATGAAATTGATTATT
>CAYMSG010000107.1:7695-9348 GCA_964392955.1 uncultured Chitinophagaceae bacterium
TAAAGCACCGCTCTTTTCCCTTTGGGGAAAGAGAAGGAGAAAGGGGCTTTCTAAATAAAACGTTGATGCAATTAACAAACAAAGCAAAACTGGTAGACCGTAAACCAATGAGTGTTGCAGAAAAGATTTATCTGCCTGCAATTTTCAAAGGAATGGGAATCACGTTTTCGCATATTTTTAAAAAGAAGGTAACGATTCAATACCCCGAACAAACAAGACCATTCAGTCCGGTTTTTCGTGGGTTGCACATCCTGAACCGTGATGAAGAAGGACGTGAAAATTGCACGGCTTGTGGGTTGTGTGCAGTAGCTTGCCCCGCCGAAGCCATTACGATGGATGCAGCAGAGCGTTTACCCGGTGAAGAGCATTTGTACCGTGAAGAAAAATATGCAGCCAAGTACGAGATCAATATGCTGCGTTGCATTTTCTGTGGTTTGTGTGAAGAGGCTTGTCCGAAAGATGCGATCTATTTAACTGAAACATTTGCACCTGCGAATTACAGCCGGCAAAGTTTTATATATGGTAAAGACAACCTGGTGATTCCTCATCCAAAGGAAAACCCTGAAGCATTTACCAAAGCAAAAGGATTAATTGACGAACGAAAGGCGAAAGCCAATCAACAGAAATAAAATACAGAAGTACGAATTACGAGGTACGAATTACGTACTTCCAACTTCGTACCTCGTACTTAAAAATTTATGAGCATTACTGAAATTCTATTCTGGTTCCTCAGTGCAATGGCACTTGGCGGAGCGTTGATGATGGTTACCAGCAAAAACCCGGTGTACAGTGTACTGTGGTTGGTTGTGGTATTCTTTGCTATTTCCGGTCATTATATTTTATTGAACGCACAGTTTCTTGCAGTGGTGAACATCATTGTATATGCAGGCGCCATCATGGTATTGTTCCTCTTCGTGATCATGCTCATGAATATGAATGCCGATAATGAACCGCAAAAAAACAAATGGCTGAAAATAGCCGGAGCTGTTGCGGGCGGCAGTTTAATGCTGGTGTTTGTAGCTGCATTACGCCAAACAGAAACCTTGCAGGCGCAACAAGTGAACATGGGTGGAGAAGCGGGGTTAATTAAAACATTGGGTAAAACATTGTTTACCGATTATGTACTGCCGTTTGAGATCAGCAGTGTGTTGTTTTTGAGCGCCATGGTTGGTGCTGTGGTAATAGGAAAGAAAGGAGATTAAAAAGCTGCAAGCTTTTAGCCATCAGCTATAAGCTTGTTTCTAATAAATTAATGATGCTGCTCATAGCTAACAGCTCGCAGCTCAAAGCTTAAAAGAATATGCCGATCAATTATTATATCATTCTTGCAGTTGCGTTATTCAGCATTGGAGTGGCGGGTGTATTAACACGCCGCAATGCCATTATCATTTTTATGTGTGTGGAACTGATGCTGAATGCGGTGAACCTGTTGCTGGTTGCATTTTCAAAAATGCATGCAGCCAATGCAATGGCAGTAAATCCATCAGCAATTGCTGGAACAGAAGCACAGTTGTTTGTATTTTTTATTATGGTGGTGGCAGCAGCAGAAGTAAGTGTGGGACTGGCCATTATTGTGATGATGTACCGGAATATTCACAGCGTGGATGTAAACTTTTTGAACCGACTGAAGCATTGATATGAAGAATATTCTTA
>CAYMSG010000108.1:0-9330 GCA_964392955.1 uncultured Chitinophagaceae bacterium
GTGGAGCAGCATGGGAGTATACTGATAATCGGGGTGGAGCATTACCACAATATCGCCACCCAGCTCCAGTGCTTTTTTGTAACAACTTTTCTGATTGCCACCGTAGCCTTTGTTCTTTTCGTGGCTGATGATGTGTTTGATACCCAGCTCTTTGGCTTTAGCTACGGTTTCGTCTTTACTGGCATCATCAACCAGCACCACTTCGTCCACAATCTCGAACGGGATCTCGTTGTACGTGATCTCCAGTGTTTTTGCCGCATTGTATGCCGGCAGTACTACAATAACTTTTTTGTTGTTGAACATGCGATGAAGCGATTTAAAGGGGGCAAAGATAAGCTTGAAGAACGAAGTAGGAAGTATGAGGTACGAAAACCCCGTCAGCAGCTGAAAGTTCGAACGGTGGTTGCAGTTGTTGCTGCTATGAAAACGGAACCCCGAACCGAGCGTGGCAACAGGCGACGCCATTTGCTATAACGCCTGTAACACAAAGTTTTTACATCTATTTGTTACCCTTTAGGGGATAGGGGCGTACATTTGCAGCCCTTAATTAAGCGAATTATGTTCCAGAATTTAAGCGAACGTTTAGAGAGTGCGTTTAAAAATATAAAAGGCGAAGGCCGTATTACGGAGCTCAACATTGCAGCTACTGTAAAAGATATCCGCCGTGCCTTGGTAGATGCCGACGTAAACTATAAGATCGCCAAAGAATTTACCGATACGGTAAAGGACAAAGCAATGGGCAGCAAAGTACTGCTGGCAGTAAACCCTGGTCAGCAGATGGTGAAAATTGTGCAGGACGAGCTGACGGAATTAATGGGCGGCACTGAAAGTCAACTGGACTTAAAAGGTGCACCGGCTGTGATCCTCATTGCTGGTTTGCAGGGTAGTGGTAAAACCACCTTCAGCGGAAAACTGGCCAATTATCTGAAAACACAAAAAGGAAAATCACCCTTGCTGGTGGCAGCCGATATTTACCGTCCGGCGGCCATTGATCAATTGACGGTGCTGGCCGGGCAAATTGGGGTGGATGTGTACAGCGAACGGGAAAATAAAGATGCCGTTGCGATTGTGCAGAATGCATTGAAAGAAGCAAAATCAAAAAACAAGAACGTTGTTATCATCGATACAGCCGGTCGCTTGGCCATTGATGAAGTGTTGATGAAGGAAGTGGCCGATATTAAAGCTGCTGTAAATCCGAACGAGATCCTGTTTGTGGTGGATAGTATGACGGGCCAGGATGCGGTAAACACAGCGAAGGCCTTCAACGACCGACTCAATTTTACGGGTGTTGTATTGACCAAATTAGATGGTGATACAAGAGGTGGTGCGGCACTTTCCATTAAATACACTGTGAACAAACCCATCAAGTTTGTAAGCAGTGGTGAGAAAATGGACACGCTGGATGTATTTTACCCTGACCGTATGGCCCAGCGTATTTTGGGCATGGGTGATATTACTTCACTCGTGGAAAAAGCACAGGCCCAGTTTGATGAAGAGCAGGCCAAAAAGCTGGAAAAGAAGATCCGCAAAAACCAGTTCGATTTTGAAGATTTCAAGCAGCAACTGGAGCAGATCAAGAAAATGGGGAACCTCAAAGACCTGATGGGCATGATTCCCGGTATGGGCAAAGCCATGAAGGATGTGGACATCAGCGACGATTCGTTCAAAGGAGTGGAAGCTATCATCAACTCCATGACCCCACAGGAGCGCAGCAACCCCGACCTGATTGATCAAAGCCGGCGCAAGCGAATTGCATTGGGCAGCGGAAAAGACATTGCCGAAGTAAACGCATTTATGAAGCAGTTTGAGCAAATGAAGCAAATGATGAGCATGATGAACAAAATGCCCATGGGAGGCCGCATGATGCCCGGATTTGGCAGAAGGTAAAATTTAAGTTAAGAGATTGGAATTTTCCAGTTTTGCCTGTACATTTGCTGTTCTTATTTAAGACAACCTTTATTTATTCACGCATTTAAATTTTAATTTACGATGCCAGTTAAAATCCGACTGCAAAGACACGGGTCTAAAAAGAGACCTTTCTATTTCATCGTAGTGGCCGACGCAAGAGCACCCAGAGATGGAAAATTCATTCAGAAAATTGGTACTTACAATCCTGTTACAGAGCCTGCTGTGATCCAGATCGATCGTCAGAAAGCTTTGGAATGGTTAACCAAAGGAGCACAGCCTACTGATACAGTGCGCAAGATCCTTTCTACCAAAGGTGTATTGTACCTGAAACACCTCTTACGTGGTGTAAGCCTCGGTTTATTTGACCAGGCAACTGCAATGGAGAAATTCCAGGCATGGCACAGCGAGCACGAAGCTGCTGAAGCGAAGAAAAGAGAAGAGGCACGCCGTAGCCGCTTCAAACAACGCAGTGGTGGCAACTACCAGCGCCGTCCAATGGCTCCCAAACGCCAGGAAGGTGGTGAAGCAGAAGCACCCGCAACAGGAGAATAATTTTACATTAGTCTTCATAAAAGTCCCCCGCATTTTTGTGGGGGATTTTTTGTTTGCAGGAAAGGCGGGAATACAAAAAGAAGAATTGTTGTTGTACCTGCCTGCAGTGCTGCTATAAAACTTTTGTTGCAGTTTATCCTGAGCTTGTCGAAAGGCACTCTTATACGTTTTGTTCGTTCTCTATTCAACATTTCAACCGTCGACAGGATTGCAACCGTTGTCGGGGTTTTCTTACCTCTTACTTCCTGCTTCTTACTTCGTACTTAACAATATCTTTGCCTTATGGAACAATACTTCAGCATTGGTCAAATACTCGGCACATTCGGATTAAACGGCGAAGTGGTACTCAAACATAATCTGGGAAAGAAAACATCGCTCAAAGGACTGGAAGTATTGTTTATTGAAGAAGCAAAAGACAAGTTTCTGCCGTACTTCATAACGGGAACAAAGATTAAGAACGAAGAGGAGGTGTACATTGCCATTGATGGGATTACTACCAAGGAACAGGCAAAAAAATTATCGCCCAAAAAAGTGTGGCTGCGGGAAGAAGATTTTCACAAACAAGCCGGTAAAACTGCACCTATTTCATTGATCGGTTATATGATGATCGATGGCACAAAGGAATTGGCTGTAATACAGGAAGTGATTGAACAGCCCTTGCAGATCTTATGCCGATTGGAAATAGATGGCAAGGAAGTTTTGATACCGCTGCACGAAGAAACCATCCGCAACATCAATCATAAAAAGAAACAGGTAGTAGTGGAATTGCCTGATGGTTTGCTGGAAGTGTATTTGGGATAAGTACGATATCCGAACTTCAACGTACGTAAAAGCATTGAATGCTATGCAATAATGTTACATGGGCGATTGAAAACAAAAGGTAGAAAGCTTTCGTTAAAGATTGTTTTTGTAAGCAATAAACAACATATAAATATTTTCAGCAGGCAATAGCGAATGCGTTTGAATTTTTGGGAGAGAAAAGGTAAGTCAATTACCAATGGTTAAGATTTCTTGTATATACAACATTTCAAAATCTTTTACATTCTGTGTATTCTTGCCAAAAGAGACGAATTGTGCAAAACTTCGATTAGGACTACAAATACTGTTTACGAGAATTTCATTTGGTGTGATTTGAATCGTTAGCAATTCTCCCCAACTACGTAAATCAATTTTATCTCTGAAACCATATCCGTCTGCTTGAATAAAATTTGATGTGGATTGAACTATTTGCCAGTTATGATCTCGTAAAATTTTTCTTGTTATTTGCATGTTCATTTTTATAGTGCCAACTTTTGAGATGGAATAAAAACGAAGTCCTTTCTTTTGCTTTATAAAGGACCACAACGTAATCAGCCAAAAAACACTCGCCATGATCAGTGTTATCTTTGGGGTAAGATTATGACTAGTTTTTCCGGTTATTAAATAATAGAAAGGAATACAACCGAGCATGAACATAGTTGCAGGGAACAAGTAATAAGAAATTTTCTGAATATTTGTCAATCTAACAGTTGGCATAAATACTTTGTCTAAAATTCTGACGATACCATTTCATCTTTTCATTCTTACTTAAAATCACTTCGTATAAAATCAACCAGCAACTTCATCCGGAAATAGAGGTTACTGATCATCAGCGGAACATTATTCTTCAGTTGGGCAACAGAACCATTGTTCATCTTTTTCAACAGTTTCAGCTCTACAATTTTTTCATCGATCTTGTCGATCAATCGCTCTGCTGTCCAGCCAATGTATTTTTTATTTCGGTCGTCGTACACATGATAGGGTTCAATACCGCCTGCTTTCAGTTTTTTGAAAGCGAAATTATTTTTGACAGCTTCCTGAATGGCATCATTGCTCAGCAGATCAATGATGGTATCGGGCGATACTTCATTGAGAAATGCATTTTTGAAAATGTTGAGATTGTTCTGCAGTTCCATCAACACCTGCTTCTTCAGCACATCATTTGTTTTTGATTGCTTGCGCAAAAAGGAGATGAGGTTATCTAAAGGTGCAATGCCGCTTTTCAGCCAATCGAGGTTCATGATTTAAAATTAGGCGTTCGTTTTTGAATTGCAAACCATCTGGTTGAAAGATGCCGAAAAGAAAAAAGACCACTTGTTGAAGTGGTCTTTAAGTATCAAATTCGGAAAATGATCTATTGTTTTTGGAGTACAACAGTAACAATCGTATTGACTTTTTCAATGATTTTTACACCGTTTTCAATGATTGAATCAGCGTACGAATCCTTTATTATCAAGGATAGTTTTGTTCCTTCCAGCTTATATTTTAAACCTCCCGGAGCACTGCTCAAGCCACCCAGCATATTGTTTTCAAGATACATGGAATCAGCACCCACAAGTTTGTATTGACTTGAACCACTTTGCGGCGCAAGCGTTCCGTTGAGGGGTGTAACTGTTTCTGATTGGAAAATATTATTCTCAAACTCTTTTTCAGTAATAGAGCTGATGTAGTCGTAGCCAACACCTTCAGCAGTTATAGTAGTTCCGAGAAATTTATAAGTTCCTTTTGGGTTTGCAGAAGATAAAGCGATCAACGTTTCATAACGGAGTTCATCGCCTGCATCCCGGAAAATAAGTGTCGTTGAATCTTTACCTGTTAATGAAATAAATTTCCAGGTACCCTGCAGACCTGCCTGACCACCGCTGCTGCCTGTATCAATTGATTTTTCTTTTGAACAGGAACTGATCAATGTGAGCAGTAAAAGAAAGAAGGGTGTGATTTTCAAGAATTTCATGCGGTATTATTTTCTGCAAATTAACCTTTTTTTCAATGTTGTATCTTGCTGTCTTATAACTGTGTAGAATTGGCACATAAGCGTATTATAGCACACTTCGACCTTGATACATTCTTTGTATCAGTTGAACGTTTGAACGATCCCTCGCTCATTGGTAAACCTGTAATTGTAGGCGGCACCAAAGAACGTGGCGTAGTGAGCACCTGCAGTTATGAAACAAGAGTGTTTGGTGTGCATAGTGGAATGCCCATGGCGCAGGCCATGAAGCTTTGTCCGCATGCAATTGTAACACAAGGCGCACGGGCCGATTACAGTCGCTATTCACGTTGGGTAACCGATATCATTGCAGCAAAAGCACCACTGTTTCAAAAAGCATCAATCGATGAATTTTACATTGATCTCACAGGTATGGACCGTTTTTTTGATCCGGTGCAATGGACCATTGATCTGCGGCAGGAAATTATTGATACAACAAAGTTGCCGATTTCTTTTGCCATTGCATCCAACAAACTGGTTGCAAAAATCGGAACCGATCTGGCAAAGCCTAACAATTACATTGTAGTTGAATACGGAAAAGAAAAAGAGTTTCTCGCTCCTTTGCGGGTGAATAAAATTCCGGGTATTGGGGAGAAAGCTTATCATACGTTACTTGATCTTGGAATTGAAACCATCGGTGATCTGCAAAATGTAAATCCTGTGATGCTGGAACAACAATTGGGAAAACATGGGCGTGATCTGTGGTTGCGGTCGCAGGGCATCAGTACAAGTGAAGTAAATGCCTATCATGAATCAAAATCGATTTCCAGCGAAAACACCTTTCATGAAAACAGCAGTGATCTCCCGTTTCTGGAAGCTGAGATTGTTCGCTTAACGGAAAAGATCGCTCATGAATTGCGGCAGGAAAATAAAATGGCCGGTTGTGTATCTGTCAAAATAAGATATCCCAACTTTGAAACACAGCAACGCCAGGCTTCTATCCCATATACGTTTTACGATGATGAACTGATCTACAATGCAAAACAGTTGTTTCATCAGTTATATAAAAAAGGGCAGCCGGTACGTTTGCTCGGCGTTAAGTTGAGTGAATTAACGGATGAAGCTTCGCAAACAAATCTTTTCCAGGACGTACAAAAGAAAAACGAATTGTACAAAGCAATCGATAATGTAAAAGAGCGGTTTGGTAAAGCATTACTCACCAAAGGCCGGAGTGCAAAACGCAAGATCGATGACAAGGAGTTACCGGATGTTTCCTAACTGATGTTCGTGGGGTAAATTTTTTATCTATTAAGTCTATCTGATAAGTAGGGAAATGCTATCTTTGCTCTCTCAATTTTTTTTGTTCACTTTTTAAATCTGTTTTATGAGTTTACGTTTAGGTGATGTAGCGCCGAATTTCCAGGCAAAAACAAGTATTGGTGATATTGACTTTTATGAATACTTAGGGGATGGCTGGGGTGTTTTGTTTTCGCATCCTGCTGACTATACGCCGGTATGTACAACCGAACTTGGAAAAACAGCATTGCTGAAAAGTGAATTTGAAAAGCGAAATGTAAAAGTATTGGCATTAAGTGTGGACGGTGTTGAAAATCACAAAGGCTGGATCAACGATATTAATGAAACACAACATACCCGTGTTGAATTCCCGATCATTGCAGATGAGGACAGAAAGGTGGCCAACCTGTATGACATGATCCATCCCAATGCATCTGAAACATTTACGGTTCGTTCCTTATTCATCATTGGACCCGATAAAAAAGTGAAACTGTTTATTACTTATCCTGCTTCAACAGGTCGTAATTTTTATGAAGTGCTGCGTGTAATTGATTCGTTGCAGTTAACAGCCAATTACAGTGTAGCAACACCGGCCGATTGGAAAGAAGGAGAAGATGTAATTGTAGTGCCGGCTGTAAGTACTGAAGCTGCAATTGCAAAATTTCCCAAAGGTGTAAAAGTGATCAAACCTTATTTACGTTATACTCCGCAACCCAATAAGTAAGTTTAAGAACTGGTTAATTGAATCTGATTTCTGCAATAAAAAGCCCCCGATTTATCGGGGGCTTTTCTTTTTTGATTTTAGCTCAATTGAACGGTTTTGTATTTGCTTGAAGCTGGTAGCTAAAAGCTTACAGCCTTATTTGATCCATTTCTCAAACTGCTGTAGCAATGCCCGTAAGTCTTTTGACAGTGGTGCTTCCAACGCAATTTCTTTTCCGTCAACATCTGTAAACCTGAGCTTCCATGCATGCAAAGCAAGCCGGTTCAATAATGGACGTTCTTCCTCTTCAGCTTTTGCCAGTTTGAATTTTTTTCGTTTGATGGAAGAAAGTAAAATCGGAGCTTCACTTCCATAAACATCATCACAAACAATGGGATGACCAATGTGTTTCATGTGTACACGTATCTGGTGCGTACGTCCGGTATGAATTTGAAATTGCAACCAGGAGTATTGTCCATGTTCTTCCAATACCTTGTAATCAGTAAGGGAAGCTTTGCCTTTTGTATTGATAATGTAGGTGCCTTTTTTTACAGAGTGCTCCATGATCGGAGCATCAACACTTCCTTCTTTATTCATCAAAGTGCCGTTCACCAAACCGAGATAAAATTTTTCTACAGAACGGTCTTCAAATTGTTTCGATAGCAATTTGTGTGTTTCTTCATCTTTTGCAAATACAATTAAACCACTGGTAAATTTATCCAGTCGGTGAACGATCCATACTTTCCCGTATTTTTCATTCAACCAGTCTTTTAGCGATGGTTCGCTTTGCATACGGTCGGGTATTGATAACAAGCCCGAGGGTTTGTTCAACGCAATCCAATGATCCGTTTCGGCAATGATCTCAGGTTTATTCTTCATCTCTGTTCCTGCCATTTTTTTCTTCTTTCTTTTTTACAAACGACTTGTTGAGGAATTTCAGCAAACGAACTTCTTTTTCGTTAAGATAGCGCCATTTGCCTCGGTCCACATTTTTCTTGGTGAGGTTTGCAAACAATACACGATCCAGTCCTTTCACATCATACCCAAGCGATTCAAACATACGGCGTACAATGCGGTTGCGCCCGCTGTGAATTTCAATACCAATGATCTTTTTATTTTTCGGATCAGCATAACCCAATGCATCAGGTGCAATAAAACCATCTTCCAGTGTTACGCCATTCAGTAATTTTTCGAAATCACGTTTCTCCAATGGTTTGTCGAGCGTTACTTCATACACTTTCTTTACCTGGTAGCTGGGGTGCGAAAGTTTTTGCGTGAGTTCGCCATCATTGGTTAACAAAATCACACCTGTTGTATTTCTGTCTAAACGGCCCACCGGATAGATACGTTGTGTTGAAACACCTTTCATCAGGTCCATAATGGTTCTTCGTCCCTGTGGATCTTCTGATGTGGTAATATAATCTTTTGGTTTATTGAGGAGGATATAGATGAGCTCTTTCTGAATGCTGATCTTTTTGCCGTTCACTTTCACCTCATCCTTATCGGTTACTTTATGGCCGGGTTCAGTAACAACTGTTCCGTTTACTACAACAATCCCTTTTTTGATCACTTCGGCTGCTTCTCTGCGGCTGCACACATCACAATGTGCCAGGTATTTATTCAACGGCATTTCGCCGGTTGTATTTTCACGTTTGAATGTTACTGCTTGTGCGGGAGTTTGTGCTTTTGCAGGAACAACAGGAGCATCTTTTTTCTTGATTGCTGTGCTATGTGTTTTGAACGATTGCTGCTCTGCTTTCTTTTTTGCAAAATATTCGTTCTTCTCGGCTCTTGCCTTTTTCTTTTCCTGGCGGAATTCTTCTTTCTTTTGTGCGTTGCTTTTCTGACTTTGAAAATTACCAAAGCTGCTTCTTGCGCCTTTTGCCATAGTTGTAGTATTTGCTGTTTTGCAACAGGATGAGCCGCAAAGGTAATGAAATGCAGCAGGAGTAGCAGGATCAGTTAAAAAACAAGCGTCGAGTTTACGAAACACCGTTAATTGTCGATGCCATTTTTATTGGCCAGTTGTCCGCAGGCAGCATCAATATCTTTTCCACGGCTTCTTCTCAGTCTTGCATTTACTTTATGTTTTTCCAGGTAAGCCATGAAGCGGTTGGTTACATCTTCATCGGGCTTTTGGAAC
>CAYMSG010000109.1:0-9293 GCA_964392955.1 uncultured Chitinophagaceae bacterium
AACAGCTTAGAAATCAGCTATTTAGATATGTATGTATCGTTCTCTAGGGGTAAATGCTTAGCAAAAATATAGAGTAGTTTTAAATTATCCTAATCTTTTACGGTATTTTTCATAAATGATATCGTTAATTTACGATTCAGGGTTCGTATTAACTGCAAATAAGCAATTGTAATTTAATGCGTTAAGTAATTGCCGTACGACCGTAAAAAACACCAATTTTTTTTCAATGAAGTCTGAAGAATGGGGAATGCAGGTAACGCACACAGCATTTGTTCCGAACGATTGGCCTATATTTGCACCGTTATTTTGAGTTATACAGTGATATGTAATTGAAATCGTCCTATCTGCTACGCACACTCTGCTAATAGTTAGTCATTTTTTACGCCTCGTATTTTCTCAGATTTTTTATTAATCAATGTTTAATTAACAAACATGAACATTTATGTTTCAAACTTGAGCTTCAACGTAAACGATGATGACTTGAGAGGTTTTTTTGAAAGCTATGGTGAAGTAACCAGTGCAAAAGTTATTAATGACAAATTCACCGGTAAAAGCCGTGGTTTTGGATTTGTTGAAATGAGTGATGATGCAGCTGCTAAAACAGCCATCAGTGAACTGGATGGTGGAATGGTGGAAGGCCGTGCCATTAAAGTAACAGAGGCGAAACCACGTGAAGAGCGCAGCAACAACGATCGCCGTTCTTCTTTTGGTAACAAAAGCTATGGTAACCGTTACTAATCTTGTTTTATACAGGAAATTAAAAATGCCCTCGGATCTCGGGGGCATTTTGTTGTACGAATGTTTTCATGCGTGTTACTTTACCATACTCTTCACCACAGCTTCATTCACCTTCACCGGATATTTGGTTTTTAACTGATTGATCCATTTTTCTTCCAGTTGCAGTTGATAATCGTTGATCACCAAACCTTTTGATTCATCAAAGCTGCGTGGCTCTGTTGTATTGTAAACCCGGATGATATGGCAAAAGGAAGCAGAGCCATCGTTGGGATTAGTTGTAATGGGTGTAAATGTTCCAGCTTTGAAATTGGTTTGATCGGTAACCGGAAGTTGATTGAACTCAAATCGGCTGCTGTCGGCCAAGGCTGTTCCGCCCAGCAGATCCATGTGTTCTTTCCATTTCAGTGGATCTTTTTTCATCATTTCCAGAGCCCTGTTGGCAACAGATGTATCGGCGCAGTTGAAAATAACCGCATTTACACTGGGCTGCCATGTATACTTTGCTTTGTTATTGTTGTAATAGCTGAGAAGCCCAACACTATCTGACGGAGCGACACTCCATATTTTACGCTCCATAATTTCAAACAGCAAACTTCCTTCACGGAACTCCTGGATCTGATAACCCACTTCTTCATTGGTTTGTTCTAGCCGGTCTTTATAATATTGTTCGGCTGTTCCATCCAGGAATTGCTTCATCAACAACTTATATTCAGGCTGCTTGGGCGTGTATGCAGCAGTTTGAAGACTTTTTACATATTTCAACCAATCGGAAGCATAAATTATTTTGCTGCCCAGTTGAAAGAGAGGTTTCTTTTGATTAGCTGTAAAAATGGCTGCATAATTTTTCGCTTTGAGCATGGTATCGGTAACGATCCACAATTGTTGTTCATTGTACGGAAGCGGTTTATAGTTACTGCTTTTCAGAATTTCTTCTTTCTGTTTGGCAATGGCTACGTTGATGCGTGGGTCGGCTGTTACTTTCTCTGTCATTTCCTGTACAAGTTGCGGATCGTTCTTATCCGTTGGTGGCGGTATCAATTCAATTCGTTTGATGATGTGAAAACCGGAACTTGTTTGTACAGGTATGCTGATATCTCCATCTTTCTTTAAACTAAAGGCGGCTTTGCTGAATGCGGCATCGTATTTTGTATATGTAAACTCAGGCAGTACACCGCCGTTCATATACGTAAGCTTATCCTCGCTGTAGGCAGAAGCAAGCGTTTCAAATTTTTCTCCTTTCACAGCAAGACCATGTACCATTTCAGCTTTGCTGCGTGCCGCAGCAATTTCATCCTGTGTTGCATTGGCCGGTAAGGCAATCAGGATTTGTGCTGCTTTCAATTTGCCGGCCGAGGGACGTTTGCTGAGCACTTTGAAAATATGATAACCGTTTTTGCCAGCTACCGGTTTCGAATAAGCGCCAACACTTGTATTGTACACAACATTTTCTAATTCATATGGCAGTGAAAAAACCGATACAAAGCCAATGTATCCATCGGTGGCCTTTACATAATCATTGGTGGAGAGGGTGCGTGCAGCAGTAGAAAAATCAGCTCCTGTTTGTAATTGACTGTAAGCTTTGTCAACAGCTGCTTTGGCTTTGGCACTATCGGCATCGTAGCCAATGAACACATGTGCCAGTTCAATTTCAATAAAACTTCGTTCAATCGCTTCCGTTACCAGTTCTTTGTTGCTTCCCTGGTTACGCATAAACTGCTCGATCATTTGTGCACGAAAAGCAGCAATATCGTTCTGGATATTGGGCAGCGTATCCAGTTTTGCATCTTTGGCAGCTTGTACTTTCAGTTTAAAGCGAATAAACAGATCAAGGTATTCACGAACGGACTTTTCATCAGTTGCGCCATTGTTGTTTTTTGAAAACGCACGCCAGAATTCCCGTTGATCAACTTTTTTAGCACCGTAGGTAAATAATGTCTGGGCCTGGCTGCTGAGGCTGGCAGCCATCATTACAAATAATAGAATGTTACGCATAAGCTTTGGTTATGGATGGTTGGATGTTTGATTGGTTTGTTTGTATTGCAGAAATTCATCAACCTGTTCAGGATTGATCTTTTTTGCAACAATGCGTTTCTGTTCGTCCAGCAAATA
The DNA here is from genome assembly GCA_964392955.1 of uncultured Chitinophagaceae bacterium. Lineage (GTDB taxonomy): Bacteria > Bacteroidota > Bacteroidia > Chitinophagales > Chitinophagaceae > Lacibacter. The sequence continues at coordinate 2,848 of CAYMSG010000109.1, forward strand.
TATAGTGGGTGTTTGAAATACATCATATGCCTGTTTAAAGCCAGGCACCTGTTTTGCCTGTTCTGTCAACCGCATTTGTACTGTTTGATACATATGCACCCAATCTTTCAACTGCTGTTGACGGATATAATCAATCCATTTCGTTTTTGCTTCTTTTGATTTTGTTTCATCAGTAGCAGAAACATCAGACAGTACGCCCACAATTTTTACACCTTGTTTCTTCCAGCGCAAACGATACAGGCTATCGACTTTTGGCACCTGTTCTCTGCAATGGCCACAATCGGGATCCCAAAAAACAACTAATGTGTAGGGAGATTTTATTGAATACAAATTTATTTTGCGGTCGAGTGTATCCAGCAAATTCAATTCGGCTGCCGGTTCTCCAATAATATTTCCATACAAACTGTAAGCCCGGTTAAACACAAGATCACGGTCTTTTTTCTCTAACCAATCTACCTGGTTGGTAACATAATATTTTTCAAAAAGATGGAGGAATACCACATCGAGCCCCATGTATTTTGGATTCATGTATTCGTTGGTAAACCGGTTAATGAAATACCGGAACATGGTTTTATTGGTACGACTGTATAAAATGAATTTATCCAGCTCCAGTTTAATACTGTCGGGGTGGCGGATCACGGCCGTTTCCATGTAGCGGTTGAGGCGTTGCTCAAACATGGGCGTACGCAACAGGCGCTCATCGGCAAACGAAACCGCCGGCCAGAATTGTTGCTTGTACTGATAAAAAGCATTGATGCTGTCTTGTCTTGCTTTTGTTTTTGGGGCATTGTACACCGGCTCTTTCAACAAACGAAACAACAAGGCCAGGTAGCTTTCCGGTTGAGCAACCACAAAACTATCCCGCCACTGTTGCGCAGAAATATTGGCTTCATTCATGGTTGTTTGAATGGTGGCGCTGTCCTGTTTGGTTTTGGCAGCAGTTAAATTGTTTTGCAACTGCTGAAAGTTGCGGTAGTAATAAGCCGAGGCAGTTTTGTAAGCAATGAGGTACTCATTTTCTTTTGAGCCGTTCAATGATGCAATGCTGAAGTTGGAGGTATCGATCTTAATGCTGAACTCCTGTTCTTTATCAATGAGAATATCAAAGAAGGTTTTTTTCTGCGGATCAACAATCAGGTACAGGCCACCGGTGAGTTTTTCTGCACCACTGAACACCGCTTCACCATTTGGTTGAAGAATAGCTGAGTCTTGTACATATTTCTGATTGCCGAAATAATAGCCGAGATACAGGTATCCTTTTTCAACAGGTTTGTACTGAACTGTAATACGAAAGCCCTGTGCTTTTGCCAAAGCAAAGGACAGGAGAATGGTCAGAAATAAGCTTGTCTTCTTCATAGTAGAACAGGGTAAAGTTAACTCAAAAGCTTTCTGCTGCTGTTAATGATTTGCAAAGTGCATGATTGTTACCTTTGCGCCGTGAGAAAAAAACAAAAAATCAGAATACTGGAGCAGGTAAAGGTGGAAGATTATGCTGCTGAAGGCAAATCAATAGCCCGTGTAGATGGCAAAGTGATCTTTATTGAAGGCGCTGTGCCCGGCGATGTGGTCAATATCCAGCTCGGAAAAAGTAAAAAAGACTGGGCCGAAGGAAAGGCTGTTCATTTTCACGAATACTCGGCCGATCGTACCCAACCGTTCTGCGACCATTTTGGATTGTGCGGCGGTTGCAAATGGCAAATGCTGCCGTACGAAAAGCAACTGGAATACAAGCAGCGGGAAGTGGAACAAAATCTCAAACGCATTGGACGTATTGAGCTGCCCGAACTGTTGCCCATTGTGGGAGCCAAACAAACAAAATATTATCGCAACAAGCTGGAGTACACTTTCAGCAATAAACGGTATTTAACCCGTGAGGAATTGCTGAAACGGGATGAAGCACGATTGAAATCACAGGAAGCAAACCCGGGAACAGATGAAAACGAGTCGCCGGCTCCCGCACCCCCTGATGTGGCATTAGGTTTTCACGTTCCCCGCATTTTTGATAAGGTGATCGATATTGAAACCTGTTACCTGCAACAGGAGCCCAATAATGCCATCCGCAATTTTGTACGTGAGTTTGCCAAAAAACACAACTTTTCGTTTTACGATATACGGGCACACGAAGGCTGGCTGCGTACCATGATCTTCCGTATGACCACAACAGGCGAGGTAATGGTGAATATCACCTTCGGTTTTGATGATCTAACAAACCGTGAATTACTGTTCAACGCAATGCTGAGTGAATTTCCAGAGATCACGACGCTGCTTTACACCATCAACCCCAAATGGAACGACAGTATTTATGATCTGCAGCCGCAAACCTATTTTGGCAGTGGTTATGTAAACGAAAAGCTGGAAGAGTTTGTGTTTAAGATCGGTCCCAAATCGTTTTTTCAAACCAATACCAAACAAGGCGAAGAGTTGTACAGGATCACGAGGGAGTTTGCAAAACTCACTGGTAACGAAACCTTGTACGATCTCTATTGCGGTACCGGCAGTATTGGTATCTTTTGCAGCAAAGGAGCCAAAAAGATCATCGGGGTTGAAGCGGTGGCTGAGGCAATTGAAGATGCAAAGTTGAATGCAGAGGCGAACGGTTTATCAAACACATCGTTCTATGCAGGTGATGTAATTGATGTTTGTAACGATGATTTTTTTGCAACACATGGCCGTCCCGATGTGATCATCACCGATCCGCCACGGGCAGGCATGCACGAGAAGCTGGTGCGCAAACTGCTGGAGATCGAAGCGCCACGTATTGTATATGTGAGTTGTAACCCTGCCACACAGGCAAGGGATCTGCAACTGCTCAATGAAAAATATGTGGTGGAACAATTGCAGCCGGTTGATATGTTTCCGCACACGCACCATATTGAAAATGTGGCAGCACTGGTGTTGCGAGGTTCCTAAGCAACAATTGATTTAACGTTTCCGTGAAAATGTTTTCAAGTGGTTTTCGTGATCTATTCCGAAATTCGCAGTTAACCTCTCAAATAAGTTTATAGTGAGTTATCAGCAAATACGTCCGGGTGGTTTTAATGTTTTGCCTCCCGTAATTAAAAACCTCATCATAATCAACGGCCTTGTATTGCTGGCACAATATACCAGCGCTGCATGGGGCAGCGAGCAGGCGATCATTGATTTGTTTGCACTGCATAATGTGCAGTCAGATTTGTTTAAGCCGCACCAGTTGGTAACGCACATGTTTATGCATGGCGATTTCTTCCACTTCTTCTTCAACATGTTTGCATTGTGGATGTTTGGCAACATGCTTGAAAATTTCTGGGGTTCCAAACGCTTTCTTACGTTTTATGTGTTGTGTGGATTAGGTGCTGCAGCCATTCATCTCGGTTGGTTATCGTACGAAATGCAACCCATGATGAGTGATGTGGCAGCATTTCAGCTGTCGCCATCGCCCCGAAAATTCATTGCCTTTTTCCAGGAGCATGGAGTGGGACGGGGGATGAATGTTGAACAGCTCAATACCCTGGCCAATCGCTGGTCAACCGATTTGAGTAATCCTGCTTATATCAACGACAGCATCGTGTATGTAAAAGAGGGTTCGCAGGCTATTTTGAGCCGGCCAACCGTTGGTGCCTCAGGTGCTGTATTTGGTTGCCTCGCTGCATTTGGCTATCTCTTCCCCAATACACTTATTTACATTTATTTTTTCTTCCCCATAAAAGCAAAATGGTTTGTGATTTTGTATGCAGCTGCCGAACTTTGGATGGGCATACGAAACAGTGGCGGCAGTGTGGCACACTTTGCACATCTTGGCGGGGCATTGATCGGATTTTTATTAGTATGGTATTGGAACAAACGCAACCGAAAGACGTTTTATTAATAAATGATTGATCTATGAGTTATATGCAGGCTGAGCGAAAGAGGAGAGTTCTCTTTGGAGAAGATGGTGATGCGGTAATGCGGCTCATCTTTATTAATGTAATGGTGTTTGTGATCCTCAAATTTATTGAGATCGTTTACCAGCTTACGCCGGGCTTTAATGTGTCCATGTACACAACCCAGATACTGGATTGGGTGGGGTTACCGGCCAATGTCAGCACGTTTATTACCAGGCCATGGGTATTGCTTACGCATATGATTGCGCAATACAGCTTGTGGCAATTGCTGGGCAACATGCTTTTTCTGTGGGCATTTGGTTTTTTGTTGCAGGATCTGGTGGGCAACAAACACATTGTTCCTTTATATGTGTATGGCGGATTGGCGGGTGCTGTCTTGTTCATAGCAAGTGCCAACCTCTTACCCCGCTTTGCGGCTGAGATCAATACCTTCAGCTATCTGGGAGCCAGTGCCTGCGTAATGGCCATTGCTATTGCGGCTACTGTTACAGCTCCCGACTATCGTGTGTTTCCCATGATAAACGGGGGCATTCCGCTTTGGATCATCACACTCATTTATGTGATCATTGATTTTGCAGGCTTGGCCAGTTCGGCTTTCCCGCATCATTTGGCACATCTTGGAGGTGCAGCTATCGGGTATGTTTATATTAAACGGGTACAGGCAGGCAAACTTCCCGGTGCATGGATGCACAATTTGTACAACTGGTTTATTGGGTTGTTTGAACCGAAAAAAGAACCCAGTCAGAAACCATTTAAGAAAGAAGTATTTTACAATACAAAAGGGAAAGATCCGTATGTACGGAAACCAACCGTTACGCAACAACGTGTAGATGACATCCTCGATAAAATCAGCCAGCACGGGTATCAGTCACTCACACAAGAGGAAAAAGATATTTTGAAAAAAGCGGCTGACAACGAAACATCGTAATCATTATGGCGGGATTTGTGCGCAGGTTTACCAAGCAGTTCATCATCATCTGCAATGTAAGTGTAAGTGTTTGTATGCTGCTGTTGTATGCGCTGCCCTGTCTTTCACCTGCCACCTCATGGATCGTAAACCTGTTTGCTCTGCTGTTTCCTTTTCTGCTCATCCTCCAACTTGGTTTTTTGATTTTTTGGCTGATGGTAAAACGGAAACTGGCACTTATTCCTGTCATTACACTTTTGCTTAGCTGGAACCTGATCGGTTCTTTTTTTGGCTTTCATCCGTTGGAGAAAAAAACAGCATCTTCCGTTGAAACATTTCGTGTGGTTACATGGAACGCTCATCTGTTTAATTTTTTTGATCAGGGAGGGCAGCTTGACCCGGATATGTTGCAGGAAGCAAGATCATTCAAAGCCGATGTGTTGGCGTTGCAGGAGTTTGTGTTTTCGTTAGACAGTTCTTCTTCGTTCACATTGGAAAAAGTGAAAAACAAATTAGGCTACCGGTATGCCGTAGCCGCTAACGACAGGGCATTTGGCGTACACACCAATATCCGTCAGCGAAATGAACGCTATCACCCGTTCTGTGTAGCCATCTTTTCCAACTATCCTATCATCCGCTGGGAAAAAGTACAGAGCATCAAGGAATACAATCATACGTTTTTATGGGCCGATGTGCTGGTGAACAGCGATACCATCCGCATCTTCAATATCCATTTGCAAAGCATGCATTTTGCTAAAAAAGACTATGCGTTTATTGAAAACATTGACCAGCAGGATATGGATGATGTACAAACAGCAGGCCGCAACATCATCCGGAAAATGAGAACAGCCAACCTGCTCCGCTCTGCCCAGGCAAGAGATATAAAAGATGAAATGAAGAAAAGCCCCTATCCGGTTATTGTTTGTGGCGATATGAACGATGTGCCCAACTCCAATGCCTACCAGATCATCAGCCAGGATTTGTATGATGCATTTACCGAGAAAGGCTGGGGCATCGGCCGCACATTCAAGTTTCTTTCGCCTACATTGCGTATTGATTATATACTGCACAGCCTATCGCTGAAAGTGGATCGGGTACAGGTGTTAGGTTCGCCCCGCAGCGACCACAGCCCGGTACTTGCCGATTTTATTTTGGATAAAAAGTAACCGGTGGAAGCCCTATCTTTGTTGCAATGAAGAATATTGTACATACCTGTTGTTGTTTTTGTTGCTGATCAGGCAACTTTCCTGCTATAACAACCATTCTTCATTCCAATCATTTCGTTTTTTATGTCGCAGCTAAAAGTTTACAACTCCCTTACACGCCAGAAAGAAGTTTTTGAATCCATTACTCCCGGTCATGTGGGCATGTATGTATGCGGACCCACCGTAAGTGGTGAAAGTCATTTGGGGCATGCACGTCCGTACATTACGTTTGATGTGTTGTATCGTTATCTCACACATCTCGGTTATAAAGTACGTTATGTACGCAACATTACCGATGCGGGACATTTTGAAGAAGAAGGCAGAGAAGCAGAAGATAAAATTTCAAAGAAAGCAGTGTTGGAAAAACTGGAGCCGATGGAACTGGTGCAGAAATACACCAACCTGTTTCATTGGGCGATGGAGCAGTTCAACACCGTAAAGCCTTCCATTGAACCAACAGCCACCGGGCATATT
>CAYMSG010000110.1:0-9285 GCA_964392955.1 uncultured Chitinophagaceae bacterium
TCTCTTTGATACATAATCGTTTATCCTCTTACAAAAACTGGTACCAATATATCTTTGAATAACTGCTTTTTCAAACAAGTAAATCAGTGTATCAGTATATGAAATCTCTAACCATTGCGGCATACGTTGCCTTTTTGACAATCGCCTGCCTGTTTGTAAACACTCCATCGTTTGCCCAAAGTGTGTTGGATCCAAACGATCCAGTTATTACTTATAACCCAGCCACGCCACCTACCATGCCTCCCGGTGGCACCATCGGCAAGTGGGTTCGTACAAAACGTTTAAACAACTGGAATACGGATTCATACAAAGCATATTTTTATAATGGCTTTGCCTTCAGGCTAAAGTTTCCCAAAACCTATGATCCTAATGCAAATGATGGGAAGAAGTATCCGATGATTATCTTTTTTCACGGACGTGGTGAAGGTGGCTCTGTGTATGACAACGAATATTCGCTTTTGCATGGCGGTCAACAGTTCAGAGACAAAGTAGATAATGGCACTTTTGATGGCTATATCCTGATTATGCAAACCACAAATGGTTTTTGGGGAACTCCTCCTTACAATGCTATCAGAGGTATCATCGACTATATGGCGATTAATAACAAACTTGATATTTTTAGAATAGTTGATAATGGTCTTTCTTCAGGTGGTTCAGGTACATGGGAAATGATGATTGAAAACCCCACCTACATAGCTGCAGCATTACCAATGTCTGCAAGTTCAACTATATATCAGCAAAGTTCAGTTGTACAGCCTTTAAAATTTACTCCCATTTGGATATTTCAGGGCGGGTTAGATCCTGCGCCCACACCTTATACAACTGAAGGCGTTCGAGACGCTTTTTTATCGGCAGGTGGCACATTTAAGTATACATTGTATCCTCAGTTAGCACACGGTGTTTGGAATACAGTATGGGCTGAACCTGATTTTTACCCTTTTGTAAACAGAGCTCATAAGGCTAACCCTTGGCCGTTATTTGGAAGAACTGAGTTTTGTCCAGGTGATGCAATAAATGTAACAATTGGTTTAACTCCGGGGTTTAGCCAATACGAATGGAGAAAGAATGGTGAATTAATTTCTGGCGCAACATCGAATACATTACAGATTACAGGAACGGCAGTAGCAGGAAATTCAGCACTTGGTGTTTATAGTGCTCGAGTGCGGAGAGGCTCCATCTGGTCTGATTGGTCGCCGATACCTGTAGAAATTAAAATTAAAGCACCTACCGTTTCTCCAAATATTACTATTCAGGGATTAAGAAGCAATGTTATCCCAGCGCTTGATGGGAACACAAGTGTTCCTTTGCAGGTACCTACTGGCTATCAGTCGTATGTATGGCAGCAAGAAGGAAGCGGAACAACCATCAGTACAACTAATACTTTAAATGCCGCATCACCAGGAAGTTACAAAGTGAGAGTTACGGAAGCATTTGGATGTTCTTCTTCTTTTTCACCTTTGTTTACTGTAGTAAATGCAAATGGACCTAATAAGCCAGATGCACCAATTAATCTAATTGCAACTACCTTGTCTAAAACAGAAATCAGACTTGATTGGAGTGATAATCCCTCACCTCAAAACAATGAAACTGCTTTTGAAGTGTACATGGCTACGTCTTCCTCTGGTCCTTATACCCTTATTTCGATTACAGGTGCTGATGTGTTAACATATACAGTATCTAATCTGGAAGCTGCAAAAAAATATTTCTTTAAATTAAGAGCAGTTAATCTCACAGCTGCATCTGATGCTTCGAATGTTGCAAATGCCACTACAGAGTCGGATACAAAGGCCCCAACTGCTCCTACAAACCTTACGGTTATAGGGACAACCCGCAACTCTATATCCTTAAATTGGCAGGCATCAACAGATGATGTAGCTGTTTTGCAATATGATGTTTATATCAATGGTAAAAAATCATACGTAACAGAAAGTACCAATTTTACTGTTTTTAATTTACAAACTGCTCAAAGTTATAATATTACCGTTCGAGCAAGAGATGCTGCTGGTAATACTTCGCCAAACAGTAATCAGGTTACAGCGCAAGCATTATTCTCTGGATTAACCTATAAGTATTATACATATACTGGTACTTGGAATAGTTTACCCAACTTTACCACATTAACACCGGTTTCGACAGGCACTATGCCAAACGTGGCAATTACACCACGTACGCAAAACGATAATTTTGCATTCTTATGGGAAGGGTTCATCACTATTCCTGTAAGTGGTACGTATTATTTTAGAACAAGATCTGATGATGGTAGTAGACTTTGGATTGGACCATTAAATGGTACCGAATCACCATATGTTTTCGGTGCCAATAGTTCTCTGGTGAACAATGATGGTTTACATGGTGCGCAAGACAGAACATCCACTGCTCAAAACTTGCAAGCCGGTACGTATCCAATTGCCATTGCTTTTTATGAACAAGGTGGCGGCGAGTCAATGAGTGTGACATGGCGTACGCCACAAACGGGCACAAACTATGTTGCGATTCCTAATAGCGCATTTGCTGATCCTGCTTCACCGGCAGATCCGGTAAATACTCCAGGTAATCTAGTAGCGACGGCAGTTTCCTACAAGCAAATTAATTTAAACTGGACGGATAATAGTAATAACGAAAGTGGGTTCGAAATTTATCGCTCAACAAATGAAACCACTGGTTTCGTTACAATTGGAACTGCACCAGCAAACAGCACTTCTTATGTTGATAGTGCATCTCTAAGTGCAGCTACACGTTATTATTATCGTATAAGGGCAATTGGCCAAACCGGCGAGTCTGGAATCATCAGCAATGTTAATAATCCAGAAGCTGTCTGGAAATTCAATAATGCTTATACAGACGCAAGTGGAAACAACAGAACACTTTCTCAGTCAAATAATCCTGTATTTGATGCCAGCGATAAGCGTGAAGGAACACATGCTATCCGGTTTAATGGTTCGAACCAATTTGCAACAATTCCTGCGAATTCTTCATTCCTTCAGAATGTTTACAACGAGAAAACAGTTGCATTTTGGATGAAGTCAAATAACAATACAGGCAATCGTATTTTATTTGATATTGGTGGTAGTGATGATGGGCTGGCTATCAGATTAAACAGCAGCACATTAATTGCAGGTATTGCCAGAAACAATACACGCAATACTATTAGTGTACCATATACTAGTACAGGCTGGAATCATGTTGCTTTAGTTTACAGCGGAACAACATTACGATTATATGTGAATGGTGTTGAGGCGGCGTCCAATACAAGCTTGTCAAATACTGCAATGACAACGACGTCTAATGGTTCACGTATTGGCTATGTTAATGGATCAAATGCATTCAATTCCAGTTCAGGATATTTTAATGGATGGATTGATGATTTTAACATTTATACGTCGGCATTGTCAGTTAATGATATTGCAAACCTGATGAACAATATCCCTGTTAGCCAGTCTTTTGCAACAACAGCAGAACTCCCGGCGTTACCAGGTGCACCGGCAAACTTAGCAGCTTCAGGCATATCAAGAACCAAAATACAGGTTACCTGGGATGATGTGAATGATGAGAGCGGCTATCAGCTTTTCCGCTCTAACTCAAATAATGGCAATTACGTGCTCTTTGCTACCTTACCAGCCAATACAGTTTCATTTATTGACTCAGGTCTTTTTGCCAATACGGTTAATTACTATAAAGTAAGAGCGTTTAATGAAGGCGGAAATACTGTATTCAGTAATGAAGACAGCGCAAAAACTGCAAACAGTATACCTGTTGTTACACCTGTTGCAACGCAGTTTATGCGATTTGGAACTACATTGCAAGTAAATGTAACTGCTACAGATGAAGATCCGGAAGAAATAACTATAAGTACAGCTAACCTGCCTGCTTTCGCAAGTTATACATCTACTGGAAACGGTACTGGATATATTTCGTTTGTAAATCCTGTTAATCAAGGACAGTATCCTGGAATTACTGTTACCGCTACTGATCCTCAGGGAGGAAGCAGTTCAATATCATTTGATTTAACGATCAATGATAATTATCTGCCAGTGGTAAGTGGAGCAAATAATATTTCAGTGGATGAACAACAGGTAACAAGTATAAACCTTTCAGCTTCTGATGAAAATGCAACAGATGTGCTTACATGGACGTTTACCGGATTACCATCCTTCGCAACTCCTGTAATAAATGGCAACAATGTTGAGATAAGCTTCAATCCAGGTTATGCCGATAATGGAACTTATGAAATTAGTGCGTCTGTAAATGATGGCAATAGTGGTACTGCCACAGCTATGTTTGTTTTAACAGTGAACGATGTGAATCCAAATCGTAAAGTGTACATTAATTTTAACGATGGATCAAGCCCTGCAGCATTGCCCTGGAATAATACAAACAAGGCAACCCCTTCCTTGAACGATAATTTTGCGAATCTTGCTGACGAAACTGGTACAAATAGCAATATAGGGCTACAGATTACAAGTTCATGGCAGAACTTAGGTAATGCAACCAATACATTTGGTGCAGTAACAGGAAACAATACCGGTGTATATCCGGATAATGTTATGCGTACCTGTTATTTCACAACTAATGTTAATCAAACAATTCGTATCTACGGGTTAAATTCAGCTTACAAGTATAGTTTCACATTCTTTGGCAGCAGAGGAAGTGTAAATGATGACAGAACCACCATTTATACAGTAAATGGCAATAGTGTTAGTCTTAATGCGGCTAATAATACTCAGAATACAGTAACACTTTCCAATTTACAACCTGCGGCTGACGGAACGTTAATATTAACTTTGCAAAAAGGCCCGTCATCAGCATATGGTTATTTAAATGCCATGGTAATTGAAAGCATTTACGATGATGGAAATGTGCCAGCAAAACCACGTAATCTTACAGGAACAGCAAGTGCAACTAATATTCAGTTAAATTGGGTTGATGCAGCATTTAATGAAACGGCCTACAGAGTTTATCGCTCTACAAGCCGGACAGGAACCTATACGGCTTTAAATCCTTCAGCTGTGAATCCGGGTGCAACAGCGTATGCTGATGCTGCAGTTGTTGGTAGTACAACTTACTATTACTATGTTGTTGCCGTAAATGGAGTTGGCGCATCTTTATCAAGTGACACTGTAGCGGTAAACATGCCAAATGGGGCACCGCTGCTCGCACCTATCACAGACGTAACCATGAAAACCACGCAAAGTGTAAACGTAAACATCACAGCAACGGATAGTCCAGAAGATGTAATTACACTTTCAGTTTCAAATCTTCCGGCATTTGCTACATTTACTTCCACAGGAAATGGAACCGGTACAATTGCCATTGCTCCAGGTACTACAATTGGTAGCTTTAGCGGAATAACTGTAACTGCAACGGATAATAACGGAGCAAGTACAAGCAGGCAGTTTTCAATTGCTGTTTCCGACATTAATCTTAACTCCTACTTTGTTAATTTCAACCAGGTGTTACCTGTAGGTAGCCCGTGGAATAGTTTTAATAGTGCACCTAATGCCAATGCAACTATTACTGGAATAAGAGACGAGGCAGGTGTTGTAAGCGGTATTAATGTAACACTTGTTGATGCTTGGGATGGTGCAAATGATGTTGGTGCTTCAACCGGTAACAACTCAGGTGTTTACCCAGATAATGTAATGCGTACTGCATACTTTACTGCTGCTACAACTGCAAAGCGTATTAGAATAACAGGGTTAACTGCACCCAATACGAAATATAATCTTGTTTTCTTTGCCAGCAGAGGTGCGGTAAATGACAATAGAAACACTGTGTACAGCTATGGTGGACAATCTGTTACCCTCAATGCTGCCAACAACACAACGAATGTTGTTCAGTTGCAGGGTGTGGTACCAAATGCATCTGGTGTTATTGAGTTCACAGCAACAAGGGGTTCTGGATCGTCTTTTGGATACATTAATGCAATGTCTATTCAATCATATGTTGATGATGGAATTCCTTTAGCCCCTACATCTTTAGTTGTTGCTCCAAGATCAGGCTCGTCGTTACAATTAACTTGGACAGACCGCTCAAGTAATGAAGCAGGATTTGAAATTTATAAGTCAACACAGCCGGATGGTTGTTTTACACTTCTTCATACAACAGTATCAAATGCATCATCTTATAAGGATAATGGTCTTTCTGCGGGCATCGTTTACTATTACAAAGTAAGAGCTCGTACACCAGAGAATGTTTATTCTGACTATAGCAACGTGGCTGGAGCCTCTACAATTCAATATTCTGTTGCAGTTAACTTTAACCAGGTTGACCCTGCAGCTGCTCCGTGGAATAATACAAATGAAGGACCAATCGAAGGTGATCGTTATCAATTGAAGAATAATCTTAATAATCCTACTGGTATTAGTATGGTTGTCGTTGGTAATGCGTTCAACGGAGTAAATCCGTTCGGCATGAACACTGGCAATAACAGTGGTGTGTATCCCGACAATGTAATAAGAAGTACATGGTGGTTAGATGCGAATACGACTGCTATGCTTCGGATTGACGGATTGAACATTACTAATAAGTACAATTTTACTTTCTTCGCAAGTAGAGATGGGGGAGGGTCATCACCTGACAGAACTACTGTTTACAGTATTGGCGATAGAAGTGTATCATTGAATGCAGTAAATAATATTTACAACACTGTTACTATTACTAATGTAAGTCCTGATGCAAACGGATCTGTATTGATTTCTATTCGTGCTGGCGGCCTGTCTCCATTTGCTTACATAGGAGGAATGATGATAGAAGCTTATGAGGCCGGAGATATTACAGGCAATTTTGGAGGACCATCTTCAAGAAAAGTTGACTTTAATGCGCCTGCAATTGTTTTTGGTAATGCAGGTCAAGCTTCTCAGAATGTGACACAGCCAATCTCGAGACAGAACCCTGTCAACAACGAAGTAGCGAAAGATATGGATGTTCAGATTTATCCTAATCCTGTTACATCCACTGACCCATTGATTGCGTTTTCGCTCCCGGGTAAAACAGAACGGTTGAACATTTCAGTAATTGATGTAAATGGAAAAACCATACTAATAAAAGAGTTGCGAAATCTTCCATCTGGAAATTCAAGAGAGCGTCTAGGTCTTAATGTAGATAAATTGTTGCCCGGGATTTATCTGTTGAGAGTGGAAGATGTAAATAACAGAACAGTAAAAACAATACGGTTCATAAAAGCCCGATAAATTAAAAATTCAATACTGGTTAAAATAAAGAAGCTGTTCAGTTCATCTGAGCAGCTTCTTTATTTTATATTTGAACATGGCAAGTAGCAGAACAGATCGTATTCATGGTTTTGATGTATTAAGGTCGGTAGCAATGTGGCTTGGCGTTTTGTTACATGCATTAATTGTGTATAAAGCAACACCAGAGCCTAATTGGCCAGTTGATCAATCTGCTGGTTATATTGCTTTGGATGAATTATATCGATTTATTCATTTATTCCGAATGCCTCTTTTTTATCTTGTTGCCGGATTCTTTACTGGATTAGTATTAAAGGAAAAGGGAGTTGTGTATTTTGTAAAACAGAGGTACAAACGGATATTTATTCCCTTTGTTGTTTCGTTATTTACCATTTTGCCAGCAAGTCTGTTTCCATTTCATTTTTATCGGTTTTTTTATGAAGAACATCACGCTTTAGGTGAAGCAATGAAATTAAGTTCAGTACAAATGTTTAAATGGAATGGACTGGCCCATTTATGGTTTTTGTATTATCTTTTGTTTTTTTATGTAGTTTCTTTGTTATTATTCAGCGGGTATATGCTTAATAGTAAGATTAAAGCAATGATTAAGTACACTTTTGAAAGAACATTAAACTATCCCTGGCTTCTTTTGAGTACTGTTTTTATTTTACTTTTTTTAATTCTTTCTTACAATAATATAACTACTCCTGTTGTGTATACCGGTATCAGGCCGAATTTGATTTATTTACAATACTATGGTCTTTTTTTCGGTACAGGAATGTTAATGTTTTATCTTTCAAAAACAGTTCACTTTTTACAAAAGACCAGTATGTTTTTTTTGCTTGCAGGTTTTGTTATGTCTTTGTGGCCCTTTGCAGGTAGTCATGTTCATACTGCTGCTCATACCCTACTGCTAGTATTTGGCTTCACAGGTTTTTTTATTCGCTTTTTTAATAAGGAGAGTGAATGGTGGCGCTATTTTTCGGATTCGTCTTATTGGGTTTATCTTATTCATTTATTTTTTGTTGCTTTCTTGCAAATAGCATTTTTAAAATCTGGTATCCCCCCTTTTCTAAAAATGCCGTTGGTTTTAACTATTTCTTTAGCAGTGTCACTAACTAGCTATCATCTTTTTGTACGATATAGTTTTATTGGTGAAATTTTGCATGGTAAAAGAATTAAAACAAAGATGAGTAGCTAAATTGATTTTTCAAGCAGTTCTATCAGCTTTTCCGAATCTGGACTGTCAAGCTTTCTGGCAAACAATTTTTCAGATTGAATCAATTTGTCGTAGTCTGTTTCTCTCAAAATTCTGGGATGCCCATTTGTTTGTCCACGCCAGTCTACGTAAACAAGATTATCTTGTAGATGGTTTTTAAAATGAGAATTATAAAGCGTAGTAGCGAAAATAAACTCATCTGCACCCCAGCAGTACTTATAGAAGCGAATAATTTCAGGATGTTTTTTAAAAAAGTCGAGTAGATAAAATACAGCGTTTTTTGAAATTGTGAACCAATTTGCTTTTCCTACAATTTTATGGTTAAGAGGGTATTTTCTTTCGGGTAACAACTTATTGATCAGAAATTGAAGTTTAAATTTCCCCGGTATACGCCAATTAATAAGATGATACTTTTTTACACGATGAGCAGCATCTTTCCATGTATCATCAATAGATTCACATGTCATGAACTCAACACCTTTTCTACTGTCAATATAATCGTAAATGTATTGCGCACTTTTGATCGGGAAATCCTGACCTGAGATTACATTTACATAGTCATAGTCTGTTTTGGCTATTTCCTCAAATCCATTCAAGGTAGCCTGGATAGTGCCAAAACCTGCCCAGTATACTTTTGTTCGATTTTTGATAAATGTCGTATCCTTCCGCTTTGTAAGAAATAAAAAGGGGGCAATGTCTGTTTTTTGATCAATATGTAAATAAAAGTGAAAATTTGGATGGGCAAGGGCTTCCAATAAGCGTTCAATTTGTGAAGGATTTTTATGTGCCAGAATGAGGTGTGCAATTTTCATTTGTCTTTTGTTTTTTTTGATCGAACTCACTTTTCCTGTAAAGGCGAAGTGAGTTTTTTCAGGGCTT
>CAYMSG010000111.1:0-9256 GCA_964392955.1 uncultured Chitinophagaceae bacterium
ATTTTATATCTCGTTTTTAAAACACTTGGATCAACCGTTATAAGTTTGTTGCTTGTTACCATTATTGAAATTATCTTTATACGCAAGCAGAAATTTTTAACCAATACCTGATCTTCCACTATTGAAAAACCTTGTTACAGGCTATGGCCGCATTTAATCAATCTCGACAAACAACCTTCCGTATCATAATCGGTGTCATTTTCGCCATTATACTTGTGCGTTTAATGACGCTGCAGCTGTTTACCTCTAAGTATTCAAAGCTGGCAAGCGACCAGGCCATTCTGCGTAAAATTGTTTACCCCAGCCGTGGTATTATTTTCGACCGGAAAGGCAAAGCCATCCTTGATAATGTAACCATGTACGATCTGATGGTAACACCATCGCAACTGAAAGGTGTTGATACATTTGCATTGTGCCGCATTTTGAATATTGATACGGCCGAATTTAAAAAGCGGATCGTTACATCCATCATCAAAAACTCTCGCAACCGTCCGGGTGTGTTTGAAGCCTTGCTTTCGCCTGAAGAGTATGCAAAAGTGAATGAGAACCTGTTCAAGTTTCAACCGGCTTTCTTTTTGCAGGAACGCCCCATCCGAAACTATCCTTATAAATCGGCAGCGCATATTTTAGGTTATGTAGGTGAAGTGGATTCTTCAATGTTGAAGCGTTCAAATTTCTTTTACCAAATGGGCGATTATGCCGGCCGCAGCGGATTAGAAAGTTATTATGAAAAGATTTTGATGGGTCAACGGGGTATTCAATATGTGCTGCGGGATAATTTTAACCGTCCCATTGGTCCATACGAAAACGGGGAATTTGATTCAGCCGCAACTGCGGGCCGCCATCTCAATACATATATTGATATTGAAGTGCAGCAATTGGCAGAACGTTTAATGAATGGTAAAGTAGGAAGTGTAGTGGCTATTGAACCGGCTACAGGAGGAATTATTGCCATGGCATCAGGTCCAACATTTGATCCTAATAATCTTACCGGGCCCGATGTACGCAAAAATTACAGCCGATTGTTTGTAGATCCTGCATCTCCGTTATTGAATCGAGGAATGCAGGGGGTTTATCCGCCCGGTTCAACGTTTAAACCATTGGGTGCATTGGTTGCGTTGGATGAAGGGTTGATCACCCCGTCGTATGGCTATTCCTGTTTTGGAAGATATACTCCTTGCGGCCGGCCGGCCTGTACGCATTCCAATGCGGGGCATGCTGCCAATTTAAGTTTGTCCATCGCCAACTCCTGTAACTCTTACTATGCACATATGTTTCGGATGGCACTTGACAATCCGGCGTACAAAGATGTAGAGAAGGGGTTGCTGAAGTGGAAAGAATATATGACGGGTTTTGGATTAGGGCATCGGTTAGGAATTGATCTGCCGGGTGAGTATGCAGGCTTTATTCCTGACACAGCTCGTTACAACCGGGTATTCCGCAAAGGCGGCTGGAGTTCCTGCACCATTGCATCGTTGGGGATCGGGCAAGGTGAAATACAGGCAACCCCATTGCAAATGGCCAATGCCATGTGTTTGATAGCGAACCGTGGCTGGTATTACACGCCGCATTTTGTAAAAAATATTGAAGGTGAAACACCAGAAGATACCATCCTGAACAAATACCGTCAGAAAATTTCACCGTTACACATCCCGAATGATTATTACCAGGCGGTAATTGACGGGATGGAAATGGTGGTAACCAATGGTACGGCCCGTAATGCAAAGATTGATGGATTTGCTGTGTGTGCAAAAACAGGAACTGTAGAAAACTATTTCCGGAATGTGAAACAGCAGAACCACTCGTTCTTTGTGGCCTTTGCACCAAAAGATAATCCACGCATTGCTATTTGTGTGGTGGTAGAAAATGCAGGGTATGGCTCTACCTGGGCGGCACCCATTGCATCACTGTTGATGGAAAAGTTTTTAACGGATTCTATTGCCGGTGATAAACGGAAAGCAGAAGTGGAACGCATCAGTAATGTAACTATTACACCTGCACGTATTAAATACGAATTGTTCAAACGTGATTCGATCAAACGGGTGAAAGACTCAGTGATACGTGTGAAGCAAAACCTCTTGCGTGTTGATTCAACGGCAATTGGTATGCAACAGCTTCCCTTAGTACCTGCAGAGCCGCAACAAAATGATCAGGCGGAAAAAATGCTGGCGGTATTACCATCCGATCGTTTTCTCCTAAAAAAATACAATTCCCCGTTTTATAGTTAATGGAAAATCAGGCCACCATAGGAAAAGGAGTAGATACAATTACCGTATTGTTATACTATGCGCTGGTGCTGGTTGGCTTCATTGCTATTTTTTCAGTTGAGTTCAGAGATGGTGATGCATTTTTTCAATCGCTGCTGGAGTTGAAAAAAAATTATTCAAAACAGGTGCTCTTTATCGGCATCAGTTCGTTGGTGGGTGTTTTTATTTTACTCACCGATAGTAAATTCTTTACCACTATTGCCAACCTCTTGTACATGGCAGGTATCTTGCTCATGTTACTCACGTTTGTGATTGGGAAAGATATCAGCGGATCAAGATCGTGGATCGCATTAGGCGGTGGTTTCAATTTGCAACCGGCTGAGTTGTGTAAAGTATTTACTGCACTTGCATTGGCGAAATATTTAAGCCGACAAGAAACAGAATTCACAACTTTTCGTTCGCATTTAATTGCATTTGCATTAACGCTTGGTCCTGCATTGTTATCCATCTTACAAAAAGAAACAGGATTGGCGCTGGTTTACTTTTCATTCTTCCTCGTGATGTATCGGGAAGGGTTACCGGCTATTTATCTCATTGCAGGCTTTTCAATTGTTGTGTTGTTTGTTACGGCCATTGTGTTTTCGTTTCCTGTGTATGCCGTTTTTATGGCAGCAGCGGTTGTAATTGCCTGTTATGTGTTGTGGCGAAAAATAAGACGGAATTATGGCTTGATGGTTTTTATTGTATTGCTGGCTGGCGCATGTGTGGGCTTTAAATATTTTGTTGACAATATTGTGTTTGATAAAATTCTGAAACCTTACCAGGCCGAACGTGTATTGAGTATGTTTGGTAAAAGTTATATTCCGAAGGATGCTGCACGGATCGCTCAATTTGAAAAAGAACGGGAAGCCGGGAAAAAACGTGATTATAACTACAATGTGAAGCAATCTAAAATTGCCATTGGTTCCGGTGGATTTTTAGGAAAAGGCTTTTTGAAAGGTGTAACCACTCAGGGTGATTTTGTACCTGAGCAACATACCGATTTTATTTTTACAGCCATTGCCGAAAGTTTTGGTTTTTGGGGCAGTGCCCTGCTGTTAGGATTATACTTTGCCCTGCTCTTTAGGATTATTACCTTGGCCGAACGGCAGCGCAGCACTTTCTCCCGTGTGTACGCATACAGCGTGGCTTCCATTTTACTGTTTCATGTAATGATCAACATCAGCATGACGATTGGTTTAATGCCCGTAATCGGGATTACACTACCTTTACTGAGCTATGGAGGATCATCGCTGGTTACATTCACCATCCTGATCTTTATCATGTTGCGGCTGGATGCCGACAGAAGTATGGTGTTACGATAAGTAAAACTTTTTTCGGGTCCTGCTGTTTATACATTGTGTTTTAGTTATTGCTGCCATTGCAGTCATTGATCACCGCTAAAACAATCAAATGAAAAAGTATCTCTGCACGTTTTACCTGCCCGATATGCTCACCGATGAATTCTGGGCCTTGATTCCCGGTCATCGTCAGTATGTAAATGAGTTAATGCGTGATGAAGTGATTGTTACGTACTGTGTTAACGAGGTACGCAGCAAAGGGTGGGTGGTGTTGAATGCAATGTCTGAAATTGAAGCAGCATCCCTTATTGATCGCTTTCCCATCAGTAAGTTTATCCACTACGAACTCGACGAACTCTTCATTTTTGATTCCATGATCGGTGCACCTAAACTGGTAATGAACTGATTTCGTTGCTGTGCCTGTATCTTTGCAACCTCCATGTTGTTTCGATGCAACATGACAGGTACATGATAATAATGCACACATGAAAATAATTCCGCTTTCAGAAGGTAGCTTTACGGTAGATGGTTCTAAAAAATTTGTTCCGTTCGATCCTGCCCGTGATAATATCAAAGACCGACCTGCCGGCAGCTTATTGGTAGAAGTACAGCCCTTTGTAGTGATCACTGAAAAAGACATTTTAGTACTTGATACCGGGCTTGGCTTTACAATGCCCGATGGTACATTGCAGATCCATCATAATCTCATGCAGGCTGGTATCAATCCCATGGTAGTAACAAAAGTATTAATGAGTCATTTGCATAAAGATCATGCAGGTGGAGTAAGCAAAGAAGATGCGGTGTTGCAACAGCGGTTCTTAAGTTTTCCGAATGCAACTTATTTCGTGAATCAACAGGAACTGGAAATTGCCGTAAGTAAACTCTCCAAGTCGTATGCAATTGATGATGTGAGTTTATTAGCAGAGTCAGACAAAGTACAATTGATCGAAAGCAGTGGTGTAATTGATGATTATATTTATTATGAATGGACTGGCGGACATAGTCCCTGGCACCAGGCATTCTGGATCAAAGAAAATAATGAAACAGTATTCTTTGGTGGTGATGTAGCACCGCAGTTATTCCAGATGAAAACAAAGTTTGTAACCAAGTACGATTTTGATGGAAAACTGGCTGCTGATCTGCGTGTAAAATGGTGGGAACAAGGGCAGCAGGAGAAATGGAAATTCTTATTTTATCACGATCTTAAAACTCCGGTATTCAGTTTTTAACTGCTGGAGTCTTGTAATTGTTTTTGAAGGCATGAATGATGAATCAAAGAAATCATTCATGCTTTTTTAATTTACTGATGCCTGCAAATGCTTTGCCGGTGCAGGTTTCAGGACAAAAAAATAGGCCAACCCTGAAAAGAGTCGGCCGTTGCTAACCTATGAAAAACACCTATTCGCAAATTTATAGCATAAGAAATTAAAATTCCAAATTAATTTCTCTTTTGACGTTGCAACATTGGCCTGTTGGGGCGGTTTTTTAACTGATTCAATAATACGCCACGAAATTCCCGTTCGGCCTGGAAGAATTTATTCATTCTGGGCTGTCCTATTACACCAACAAAACGATCACGATATTTTTTTCTTACATCAATGATCTTCTGTTCATCATCAACAATATCACGGTTGCTGTTATTCTTCTGTGCAATCATTACCTGGCGAACATCACGTTTGTATTCGTTGTAAATGGGCCAGAAACGTTGTGCTTCTTCTGTGGTTAAATTCAATTTTCTGCTGATGAATGCGATCTCCAATGCCTGGATCTTTTCCTGCTCTTTTGGGTCGGGTTGATCCTGTGCATACACAGAACCTGTTAAGCTGCATGCAACGATCATCATCAGTGTAACTATTTTTTTCATAATCTGTTCCTCCGTTTCTTATTTTGTTTCTGTTTCTGTTTGTGGTTCTGTTGTGTTGTTGTCTGCTTCCGGTTGTTCTAATTGTTTCATCAATGAATCCAGAAACACATCATCCATATAATCTGTTTCTTCAGGCAACTTGCTTTGATCAATTGATTCGCTGATCTTCTCTACATCTTTTACATCCGATGTCATCTCCAGATAACTGATAATGGCATCATCACTCAAAGTGGCCAATTCGTTATTGAATTGTTTTTCTGTTTGAGGTGGTATGATATGCGCTGTATCAATTACAGTTGTTTTATTGTTCATAAAGAAGCTAATTCCAAATGCGATCATCGTAAACACAACAGCTGCTGCTGCATAACGCATTAATAATTTACGGCTGAAGATGGAAACAACTTTTGTTGCTGTGGTTGTTTGTGCGGCAACGGTTGCTGCAACTCCATCAAAGTAACCAGCCGGTACCTCATACACATTTGTTTTGCTGACAGCTGCCAATACCGGCGACAGTTCATTCAACTCATCATTCACCGATTGTTCCTGTTTTGTGTTGATTTTGGAAAGAATATCGTCGGCTAAATTTTCAAAATAGCCTGCCGGCACATCCTGCGGCATTTGTTTACCAGCCACCTGCAGCAATGAATTTTCTTCCTGTCCGCCGGCAGCAATTCGTGCCATGATCACCGAGCTCAATGTGTCGAAATAAACCTCGGGCACCTGGTAAGGCGCCATGGGGTTCAACTGCGCTACAACGGGGCTGATATCTTCTAACTCCTGCAATATGTCTTTACTACGTATCATGTTCGGTATCTAAGATGATTTTCGGCGGTTAAAGTTTAACGGTTAAGGATATAATCCTCTATTTTTTTCACGGCGTGGTGATAACTTGCTTTGAGCGCTCCTTCGCTGGTTTCGAGCACCCGGCTCATTTGCTCGTACGGCATCTCATCGTAATACCGCAGGTTGAACACAGCCCGCTGTTTTTCAGGCAGTTGCTGGATGGCCAGTTGCAGCTTCCACTCCAGCCGGTTGGCATCAAAATGTTTATCGGCTTTGATGGAGTTGCTGAGGCCTGCTTCTGCCTGGTCCATGGATATGGCTGTCCGTTTTTTCCGTTGCTCCAGAAAAGTGAGGCTTTCGTTGGTGGCAATGCGATAGAGCCAGGTATAGAGCTGGGCATCTTCCCGGAAGTTTTCCAGCCCGTTCCATACTTTGATGAACATATTCTGCAGCACATCGTTGGCATCTTCGTGCTCCACCACCATACGGCGGATATGCCAGTACAGTTTTTCCTGGTATTTCTTGATGATACGGGTAAAGGCCCGCTCTTTGGTAGCCGGCTCATGGAATTGCAGCAGTAATTCCTTGTCGTCTGGTTGCGTCATGGTTGAATAGAGGTTTTCTGGTTTGGATTTTTCTGAACCATGTTAAAGTTAGAAAAAGCCGACGGTAAGATGGAATTTGGAGGGAGAAGTTTAATGGGGGTCGGTAAATTTTCAAGCTTGTGAATGTATGATTGAAGTTAGGATCAGATAATGTTTTTATTCACCTACCTATTAAAGAGTTCCACCGATTTTATTATCCCATGAAAACCATACATTGTCTATATACTATGCATTTCCTTTTTTGGAAGATACGAGAAATGAGTTTATGTATGTAGTGAAAATGATTTAGTATAAACGATTTCAAGCCTAGTTAATATATCGAAGACTCAATTGATGGAAATGTATTTTTCCTCCGTTTACAAAGAATTTCAACTTTATTCCCTTTTGTGAAAAAAAGCTTTGTCTTCTCTTTGCGAATCAGCATCACAAAACACACGAAGAATTGCATAAAGTTCACGGAGAAAAGAAAGTAGAACTATTTATTATTCTTTTGAAAATACTTACAGGCTTGCTGCAGCCCACATTCCCTGCATTTGGGATTCCGTGCAATACAAACATAACGGCCGTGTAAAATGAGCCAGTGGTGTGCTTTGTACACCAGTTCGGTGGGAAAATGTTTGATGAGTTCTTTTTCAACTGCTAACGGCGTAGTAGAAGTTTGTTTCACCAATCCAATACGTTTGCTTACTCGAAACACATGCGTATCCACTGCCATGTTGGGTTGTGCATCAATCACAGAGGTAATTACGTTGGCTGTTTTTCGTCCAACACCCGGCAACTTGATCAATTCCTCAACAGTTAACGGCACTTCACTGTTAAACTCCGTTACGAGTTTTTGGGACATGCCGATCAAATGTTTGGTTTTATTGTTGGGGTAGGAAATGCTTTTTATGAGTGGAAATAATTCATCAAACGTTGCCTTGCTCATGCTGTCAGCATCAGGGTATTTTTCGAAGATGGAAGGAGTCGTGAGGTTCACCCGTTTATCGGTACACTGGGCGCTCAGTATAACGGCCACGAGTAACTGAAACGGGTTGTCATACAATAACTCTGTTTCAGCATCGGGTGCATGCACAGTGAAATAATCAATAACCGATTGGTAACGTTCTTTTGTTGTCATTCTGAATTGGGAATGACGGCGAAATTAGGGAAAGATCAGTTTGATGAAAGCAGGTCAGTTGACGCAAGGTCTTTGTTGGCATATTTCAGCACATTCAACACCGTTTCTGTACGGGGCGAAAATCTGAACTGCGAAAGCCGTTGTGCTGCTTTTTTGATCACCTCGAATTTTTCTCTCAGCGTCCAGTCTTCAGCCAGCGCTTGCTCAATGGCGGCTGTTTCTTCGGGGGTCGTTTCTTTGTAGAGATATTGTAACAAGTCTTCCGGCGTAAATTTATGTGTCATAAGCAATCCTGTTTTTTTGCGTAGGGGCTTCTCAAAGGATTTGCTTTGTTATTAAACGCTGTTGGTAAACTTGTATTGTACGGGAGGGCTTTTTTATTCGTTAAAGAGGAAAATATCCTCGTTGTCACGCTTCATATAGTACTTTTCACGGGCCAGTCGCTCGTAAGCGGTAGGGTCATTTTCCCGCTTTTCCAGCTCTGTTCTGGCTGCTTCGATCTTCTGTTCGTAATAACTGCTGCTGCTTTTCAGATCCGAAAGCTTTTTAAACCGACCGATCTGTGTTATAAAATCATTTCTGTCCACAAACAACATCCATACCGCAAAACCAATGATGGTTAAAACGTATTTGTTTCGTAAGATGGGAGGAATGTGTGTTAGAAATTTCATTTTGTTCATGGTTGATAGTTCATGGTTCATAGTTTTCAGCTATGAACCATGAACTATTCACTAAAGTTACTTACCAAATTTAATCTTTCCGTTTGGATAAATTGCATTCTCGCCCAGCATTTCTTCAATACGGATCAATTGGTTGTATTTCGCCATACGGTCGGTACGTGAAGCCGAACCGGTTTTAATTTGTCCGCAATTCAATGCAACCGCTAAGTCAGCAATGGTTGTATCTTCTGTTTCACCACTTCTGTGACTCATTACAGTGTTATAACCGGCGTTCTGCGCCATTTGTACTGCATTGATGGTTTCAGTAACGGTGCCGATCTGGTTTACCTTAATGAGAATACTATTGGCTGTTCCTGTATCAATTCCTCTCTTTAAAATTTTGGTATTGGTTACAAACAGATCATCTCCTACCAACTGAATTCTGTTACCAATGGCATCGGTGTGTTTTTTCCATCCTTCCCAATCTTCTTCGGCCATTCCATCTTCAATGGAGATGATCGGATATTTATTTACCCACTCTGTCCAGTATGCCACCATTTCATCGCTGCTGATCACCTTCGAAGGATTGCTTTTGTAGAACTTGTATGTTTTTGTTTCGTGATCGTACATTTCGCTGGAGGCAGCATCCATACCAATCGCTACCTGCTCGCCCGGTTT
>CAYMSG010000112.1:0-9179 GCA_964392955.1 uncultured Chitinophagaceae bacterium
AATCAATCAAAAAAAACGATCTTAGCGGCGCAATAACTCGAACCCGTTACATGACCATACTCATCAGGCAGGCACATATTATTGACCCCACTTCTCCGTTTCATGCTACCCAACAGGATGTGTTGATTGAAAACGGATCGATCACTAAAATCGGGCAATTACACAATCATTCAGTCGATACCATTCTTGAACACGAACATCTTCACCTTTCACCGGGATGGGTTGACTTGTTTGTAAATTTCTGCGACCCCGGTTATGAATACAAGGAAACGCTGGAAACAGGAATGGCCGCAGCTGCAGCAGGTGGTTTTACCGAAGTAATGGTGTTGCCCAATACCAACCCGGTTGTGTCAGGTAAATCGCAGGTGGAGTATTTGCTGCAGCGATCGAAATATGCGGCGGTAACCATTCATCCCTTGGGTGCTGTCACCAAACAGGCTGAAGGAAAAGAACTGGCGGAAATGTATGATATGAAAGCTGCTGGTGCAGTTGCGTTTACAGATGGTGTTCATCCGGTTCAATCGGCCGGCTTATTACTCAAAGCGTTGCAATATGTAAAAGCATTTGACGGCACCGTGATACAAATACCTGATGATAAAACCATTGGTACACACGGATTGATCAATGAAGGAATTGTAAGTACACGATTAGGGTTGCCGGGTAAGCCTATCCTGGCAGAAGAAATACAGGTGGCAAGGGACATCAAACTCACCCGTTATGCAGAGTCGAAGCTGCATTTTACGGCTGTTACTTCGCCGAAAAGCCTGGAATATATCAATCGTGCAAAAGAAACCGGTGCTGCCATCAGTTGCTCGGTTACTCCTGCCCATTTATATTTTACAGATGAAGACCTGCAGACATACGATACAAACCTGAAACTCTATCCTCCGGTACGTACAGCAACAGAACGTGATGCATTAAAAGCTGCTGTGCTCAATGGAGCTGTTGATTGTATTGCATCACATCATCAGCCGCATGAATACGACAGTAAAGTATGTGAATTTGAATATGCCAAGCCGGGTATGATTGGTTTGGAAACCAGCTATGCTGTAATGGGTGCTGTGTTTGGCGACTCATTAACGGCTGAGAAATGGGTTGAACTGGCAAGCATCAATCCCCGTAAAATTCTGGGATTGGAGATACCGGCAATCAAAGAAGGCGCAAAGGCAAATGTAACATTGTTTATTCCTCAGGCGACATATGTGTTTACCGAAGATGCCATCCGCTCCAAATCAAAAAACTCTGCCTTTGTTGGTAAAGAATTGAAAGGAAAAGTTGTTGGTATCATCAATAACAATCAACTGAAACTTAACTAAACAATTTTTATGGAAGCAAAACAAACAAACCCGCTTTTACAATTTGGATTATTGTCAGCAGCTGTTGGAGTGATCGCCTATATTGCGTTATACCTTGGCGGAGTAAAATTAATGACAAGTCCCCTTGCTTTTGTGCTGAATCTGTTGCCAATTGTATTTGCAGTGATGGCCTGTATTGCCGTTAAAAAAAGAAATGGCGGTTTTCTGGAATTCGGTCAGGCGTTAAAAATAAGCTTTGCTGTATTTGTGATTACAGGATTCGCAGTGAGTATTTTTTCCTATGTGTTGCTGAATTATATTGATCTTGAATTCAAGCAGGCCATGCAGCAGATGTCGCTTGAAATGTCGGAAAAAATGATGAAGCGTTTTGGTGCATCGCAGGATCAGATTGATAAGGCACTCACAGAAGCAACCAAAAAAGATAACTTCAGCATTGGAAATGTGATGCTGGGCTTTGCCATCAGTTGCTTTGTTTATTTTCTTTTCTCACTCATCATCGCACTGATCGTCCGGAAAAAGAATCCCGAAAATCAGATGCCACAAACCATGTAAATTCATTCATGAACCTGAGCCTTGTAATACCACTGAAAGATGAAGCAGAATCGTTGCCGGAACTATGTGCTTGGATTGAGCGTGTAGTTACGCAACAACAATGGTCGTATGAAATTATTCTGGTGGATGATGGCAGCACCGATGGATCGTGGAATGTGATCAATCAACTGCGTGCAGCCAACTCTTCAATTAAAGGAATCAAATTTCAACGCAACTATGGCAAGTCGGCTGCCTTGAACGAAGGATTTAAAGCCGCACAGGGCGAAGTGGTGATTACTATGGATGCTGATTTGCAGGATAGTCCCGATGAAATTCCTGAACTGTATAAAATGATCGTTTCCGATGGTTTCGATCTGGTGAGTGGATGGAAAAAGAAACGTTACGATAACACGCTTACAAAAAATATTCCCTCAAAACTGTTCAATGCAGCTACCCGTAAAATGAGTGGAATTAAACTGCACGACTTTAACTGCGGATTGAAAGCATACAACCGAAAAGTGGTGAAGAGCATTGAAGTATATGGTGAAATGCACCGCTATATTCCGGTGCTGGCCAAATGGGCAGGCTTTCGGAAAATTGGCGAAAAGGTAGTAGAGCACCGCAAACGCAAATACGGTGTTACCAAATTTGGATGGGACAGATTTGTAAACGGGTTTCTTGATCTTGCTACTATTTCATTTGTAGGAAAGTTCGGAAAACGCCCCATGCACTTTTTTGGATTGTGGGGCACGCTTTTCTTTTTGGTTGGTTTTATCATGAGTGGCTATCTCATTGTTTCAAAAATTGTGGACAGCAATTTTTCCATCACCAACCGCCCCACCTTTTTCATTGCACTGGCTTCCATGATTATCGGTTCACAATTATTTTTGGCCGGGTTTATTGGTGAGTTGATCGGTCGTAATTCGCCTGAGCGGAATAATTATTTGATCGAGGAAAAAGCAGGGTTATGAAAATAGTTATCCTCGGTCCGGCACATCCTTTACGTGGCGGCATTGCCATTTTTAATGAGCGGTTGGCGAGGCAATTTCAAAACGAAGGTCATGAGGTAACCATCTATTCATTCAGTTTACAATACCCTGGTTTTTTATTCCCAGGTACTACTCAATATTCAAGTGAACCTGCACCGGTTGATCTCAACATCAATACAAAAGTCAACTCTGTAAATCCTTTGAACTGGTTAGCAGTTGGCAATGAAATCAAAAAGAAAAAACCTGATCTGGTCGTTGTGCGTTATTGGCTGCCGTTGATGGGTCCTGCGTTAGGTACCATTCTCCGTCGCATCAAATCAAACAAGCATACAAAAATTATCTGCATTGCTGATAATGTAGTGCCGCATGAAAAACGCATGGGTGATCATGCATTTACCAACTATTTCATAAAGCCGGTTGATGCATTTGTTACGATGAGTGAAAAAGTACTCACCGATCTTCGTACGTTCACACAAACCAAACCGGCCGTTCTGCAACCACATCCGTTGTACGATGTGTTTGGAAATGCTGTTTCAAAACAGCAAGCACGCACACATCTGGGCATTAATCAGGATGCATTTGTATTTCTTTTCTTCGGCTTTATCCGTAAGTATAAAGGTCTTGATCTGCTGTTAGAAGCATTTGCTAAGTTGAAACAATTGCCAATTGCTAATTGTCAGTTATTAGTTGCCGGTGAGTTTTACGAAGACAGAAAGCTGTACGATGAATTAATCGAACAACTTGGCATCAAAGAAGATTTGATTTTAAAAACAGAATTCATAGCCGACAGTGAAGTAAAATATTATCTATGTGCTGCCGATGCGGTGGTGCAACCCTACCGAAACGCCACGCAAAGTGGTGTTACTCCCCTCGCCTATCATTTTGAAATACCGATGATCGTTACCAATGTAGGGGGCTTGCCAGCGTTTGTGCCACATGGAAAAGTGGGTTTGGTTTGTGAACCAACTGTTGATTCAATTGCAGCCGTCATGCAGCAGTACATGCAAACTGGAAGTAATGAATACCTGCCTCATCTACGGGAGGAAAAAAAGAAATATGGCTGGGATAAAATGACAGCTGCCATTCTGCAACTGGCAGCATCCGTATAAACGATCACATGCTTTCACTTCTTTTTGCATATGCTGGTAGCTAAAGGCGAACAGCTACCAGCTTTTTTCTTTTACATTTGCAATATGAGTGAACAGATCAAACAGATCATCCATGATTCAATTGCCGTAAAACAGCAATTGCTTGAGAATGAAGCCGTGATTGCAAGGCTCGACATGATCAGCAACCTGCTGGTTACTGCTTTTCAAAAAGGAAAGAAAGTGTTGTTTTGTGGAAATGGCGGCAGTGCTGCCGATGCGCAACACCTGGCAGCCGAGTTCAGCGGACGTTTTTATTTAGACCGGGAAGCATTACCTGCTGAAGCATTGCATGTAAACACATCGTACATGACTGCTATTGCAAACGATTATAGTTTTGAAGTAGCATACGCACGGCTGATCAATGGAATTGGTCAATCGGGTGATGTATTGATCGGTTTGTCAACATCGGGTAATTCACCTAACATCATTGAAGCATTTAAAGCTGCCAAAGAAAAAGGAATGATCACTATTGGCTTTACGGGCGAAAGTGGAGGCAAACTGAAAGCATACAGTGATTATTTATTCAACGTGCCATCTACAGTTACACCACGCATCCAGGAAAGTCATATCATGCTTGGTCATATCATTTGCCAATTGGTTGAAGAGCGATATTTCGCAGCAAAAAGCTGATCTATGATTCATACAACACTTCCCACTAATCATCCGGCCAATACAGCTTATTTTATGCCCATGCCTCATAAAGAATTACCACTTGTTGATAAAGACTGGACCTTGTTTCTCGATCGTGATGGTGTAATCAATAAAGATGTGGTGGGTGATTATATCAAGAACTGGAATGAGTTTCATTTCATGCCCGGCGTGCTGGATGCCATTAAACTGTTAGCGGAATTATTTCCACGCATTTTTGTTGTAACCAACCAGGCAGGTGTTGGAAAAAAATTAATGTTGCTGGAAGATCTGCAACTGATTCATCACAACATGCTCCAGGAAATCAATACTGCCGGCGGTCGCATTGATAAAATTTATTTTTGCCCGGAAACAGATAATAAACACATCAACCGCAAACCAAATCCAGGCATGGCTTACCAGGCCAAACAGGATTTTCCTGCAGTTGATTTCAGCAAGTCGATCATGGTAGGTAATATGCCGAATGATATGTGGTTTGGACGAAAGATCGGTGCCTTCACAGTTTATCTTCCCACACGTCCGGAGGAGAATCCTGATCCCTCAACGGTTGATGCACAGTATAAAGATTTGTTAGCATTTGCCACTGCACTCGTAAGCAATGGCTAAAACACAATAATTTTGCCTTGAATCAGTTAATACTCTGCATGCAAAAACTCTTTACCCTTTTCTGTCTTTTGATTGCAACTGTTGCTTCCTCGCAACAGTTAACGCCTGCTGAGCTCAAACAATTCAAACTCAGGGAAGATTCATTGAAGAAATTCGGTTATGAGATTGTACGTGGTAAAGATGCGGCGGTACGTTTTCGCAGCGACAGCAATTTTACCCGTATCCTGGTGCGTGCATTGATCCAGGATAAATCGTTCCACTTTCCATTCGATTCGTTGAAAACAATTTCAAAAGTTTACAGTCCTGATAGTTCGTTCCGCATTTTTACCTGGCAGGTGGTGAAAGATGATGACTATTGCCGGCAAAAAGGGTTTATCCAGTTACGTACACCTAGGGGAAACGAAAAGTTTATTCCTTTGCGTGATGCCAATGAATTTATTACAAACCCGACTGATACCATTGCAAACAATATGTGGTGGATTGGTGCGGTGTATTACAGGATATTAGAAAAAGAGCACAACGGAAAAAAATATTACACCTTGTTTGGTTACGATGAAAACGATTCACGTACCACCAAAAAATGGCTGGATGTAATGTCGTTTGATGAAAAAGGTACTCCGGTGTTTGGTATGCCTGCTGCTTTTTCATTTGCCAAAGATTCTGTTCCGAAACCGGCGATGAACCGTTTTTTACTGGAGTATAAAAAAGATGGCCGTGCACGGGTGCAGTACGATGAAGAAATGGATATGATCATCTTTGATCATTTAATTTCTGAGACAAACGAACCGGGTAAACGATATACATTGATCCCCGATGGGGATTATGAAGGTTTTCAATGGACAAACGGACAATGGCTGCACATTGACAAAGTATTCGACTTTAAGTTGAAAGATGGTGAAGCACCGGTACCGGAAGCAATTGAATTTAATAACCGTCTCAAGTTTGGTGAAGGGATGGAACAACCTGCCAGCAGTCCTCCTCCTGCTGCAAAGAAACCGGCAGCCAAGCCTCCTGTTAAAAAGAAAACCGGTGGTTGATCTCAAATATTACTGCACTGTTCTCTTCCTTTTCTTTTTTGAAGTTACCGGTCGGTTATTGAGTTGCTGAAGTAGAGAATCATTAACAGGTGCATTCAACTGTTCATCTTTTTTCTTGATCCGGATGGTGATGCTTCGTTTAACAGCCGGATCTTTTTTCAGCATTACTTCTACCACTACTGAATCGTCCGGGAATGTCCAGTCGATCCATACACTATTGCCCTGAAGTTTTCCATTACTTACTTTAAATTCCAGCTGATCGGTAGTAAGCGGTATGTATTTACCATTGCTCAGTTTGGCATCTACATTAATATAATTCCAAGAGCCTTTTTTTAAACTGTCGGTGTACAGGTTAAAAAAAAGACTGTCGATCTTTTGCGCCTGCAATCGACCAACACCAAACAGGAATATTACAGCAAGAATGGAATATTTCAAAAATGAGATTTACTGCAAAGATTGCAAAACTATGCCAGAGGTTGATTACGGTATAAAATTTAACAGAATTCCCTCTCACAGTTGTAAATTGTAAACATGAAAAACAACAGCATGAAATTGATTGTATTTGGTGCTACGGGCCAGGTAGGTAGTCAACTGGTAAAACAGGCATTGTGGCGTGGGTATGAAGTGAAAGCATTTGGAAGAAATGTATTTGAACTGCCACTGGAAGATGAAAAGCTGGAACTTGTAAAAGGCGCTTTGTTTGATGCCGGGGAGGTATTCCACGCAGTGAAAGGTTGCGATGCTGTGCTGAGTGTGATCGGCGGTTCGTTCGATGGTACTGATAAAGCCCGTTCACTGGGTATGAAAAATATTGTGGAGCAAATGAAAAAGGCGCATGTAAGACGCATTGTTGCTCTTGGCGGAATGGGTGTGTTGAGCAATGCTGATGGTAAAATGCTGATGGATGAAAAAGATTATCCTGCTGAATACCTGCCTGTTGGCAACGAGCACCGCAAAGCCTATCAACATTTGCTTGCTTCTGATCTTGACTGGACATTTGTTTGCAGTCCGGATATTATCAACGAAGGACCTACAGGAAATTACATCACCAATAAAGAGTATCCACCCGAACCCAATACTTACCGCATCAATGCCGGAGATCTTGCACAGTTTATGCTCAATGAACTGGAACGAAATGAATTTGTAAAAAGCAGGGTTGGTATTTCTGCTGTCTGATAGAGCCGCAAATTTGGTTGATTAAAACAGATATTCACTGATTTATTATATCTGCGTTGATATTCCTAATTCCTGTCATCCCTGCCTGCATAGCTTAGTCGGGCAGTTGTAACTCCATCATCGCCGCTTCAACTCCCACAAAAAAATACTCGTTGCAATTGCTGCGTTCAACGATTCTGCTTCTCCAAAGCGGGGAATGCTGAGTTTGCTGTTGAGTAGAGGAATCAGTTCTTCACGAATGCCCGTTGATTCATTGCCAATTACAAGTATACCCGAAGTAGGAAATGGGAAGGAAGAAAGTTGTGATCCGCCCAATACAGCACCCACAACAGGTATGGATTGAGTAGCAAGAAAACCAGTGAGTTCTTTTTCAAAAATGTTCACCCGCATAATACTGCCCATGGTTGCCTGTACTACTTTTGGATTGTAGATATCAGCACAATCGGGCGAGCAAATGATGTTGTTGATGCCAAACCAATCGGCGAGCCGGATGATGGTACCCATATTGCCGGGATCACGGATGCCATCCAAAACAAGTGTCCAGTTATCAGTTGGTTGCTCCCACTCCTTCGCAGGGAAATAACGCAACACTGCTACTGCCTGGTTGGGTGTTTGCAGTTGCGAAATACGCCCCAACTCATCATCGGTAATTACATGATGTTCCTGTATTTGCTTTGCTTGAGGAGTTTTTGTGTAAAAGGTTTCGGTAGCGTATAAACGAACAATTTGCTCAGGATAATGCTCCACCAGTTCTGCCACCATTTTACTGCCCTCCACTAAAAACAACCTTTCTTCCTCTCTTCTTTTTTTGTCGCCTAAACTTTGGATATATTTGGCTTCGTTTTTACTGAGCATCGATTTCATTATTTTATGAGCTTCACCCGGGTTACCATCACCATATTATTCAGTTTAACAGCAATGCAGGTATTACTTTCCTGTGGAGCGTTCAAACAACCAACCCGGCGGCAATATACCAAAGTAAAAGGTTTTCCAAAAGGAAAGCCCTTTGTTTATTCCAACAATATCATTCTCAAAAACAATCAACTCAACAAGGATAACCGCAGCATCCTTACCGATGGTTTGTACAACCAGTTAGAGGACAGCATGCGTACAATCGTGAAGAATTCCTACGTGGTATTGAAGCGATTGGAAAATCCTCCTGCATTTGATACGGCCTATGCATTGCAAAGCGCTAAAAACATGGAAGTGTTTTTAAAAACAGTTGGTTATTACAATGGCAAAGCTTCGTATGCTTACGTGATGGATTCGATATACAAAAACAATCCGGACAAATTGCAAGTGCGTGTTGCAACCACCTTTACAGTTACAACCGGTCCGGTTTTCAGGATTGATTCCATTGCGTTGATACCAAATGATTCGAACCGTGTGGAAATAGAACCCATTGTTGAACTTACCCGCCAATATCAATCGCAGAGTTATTTGAAAAAAGGCGATCCGTTTTCGGAGGAATTGATATCGAGAGAAATGAATCGGTTGGTGAATCTCTACCGCAATAACGGGTATTATAACATGACGAGGGATGCATTGTATGCCGATGTTGATACAGTGTTCCTTCCATTGCTGGATCCAAATCTTGCATTGGACCCCATCAGGCAGTTTGAAGTATTTGCCGAAGCATTGGAAAGAAGAAAGAATCCGCTCATTAATGTGTACATACGCACCAAGCCAGCTACCAATGCTTACGTGTTTCAGCAATTTACCAATCAA
>CAYMSG010000113.1:0-9178 GCA_964392955.1 uncultured Chitinophagaceae bacterium
GGTATTGGTTTTTGTGATTTGGAATTTTTTTTAATGGGCTGCAAAGGTAGGGGGTTTCTGTTATTCACGTGCTTTCGCAAGCGGCTTTTTCCTAAATTCGCATTTACTGGAAACAACATCAAACATACCGGCCTATACCCTTACCCCCGAGCAGGAAAAAAAGGAAATCCTTCGTCATTACCGCAGTTTGCTGCGTTCCCTTAAAACAAAACTCAAAAAAGGCGATAAGGAACTGGTGCGTACTGCCTTTGAAATGGCAGCCGAAGCACACAAGACCATGCGCCGGAAAAGTGGGGAACCCTACATCTTACATCCATTGGCGGTGGCGCAGATCTGTGTGGAAGAAATCGGGCTGGGGGTACGATCAACTATTTGTGCATTGCTGCACGATACCGTGGAAGATACTGATGTAACGTTGGAGGATGTGGCCCGTGAATTTGGAAACGAAATTGCACGGATCATTGACGGATTGACCAAAATTTCAACGGTAGTGGATGCCAACTCCACGCAACAGGCCGAGAACTTCAAGAAAATATTACTGACACTTACCGATGATCCACGGGTGATCCTGATTAAACTGGCCGACCGCCTGCACAACATGCGTACGCTCGACAGTATGAAGCGGGAAAAACAGTTGAAGATTTCCAGCGAAACAGTGTATGTGTATGCACCACTGGCCCATCGCCTTGGTTTGTACAACATCAAAACTGAAATGGAAGATCTTTCCATGAAATACCTGGAACCGGATACGTACAAAGAAATTGCAAGGAAGCTTTCAGAAACTAAACGGGAACGCAGCCGGTATATCAATGAGTTTGTAAAACCCATCAAAGAAAAACTGGAGCGGGCCGGTTTTACAAACTATGAATTGTATGGCAGGCCCAAATCCATTCATTCCATCTCAAATAAGATCAAAAAGAAAGGAGTGAGTTTTGAGGAGGTGTATGATCTGTTTGCCATCCGCATCATCATTGATTCACCGGCCGAACGGGAGAAAGAAGATTGCTGGAAAGCGTATTCGATTGTTACAGACATGTACACGCCAAGCCCTGAACGTTTGCGTGACTGGTTGAGCAATCCCAAAAGCAATGGTTACGAGGCCTTGCACACTACGGTGATGGGGCCGCAGGGAAAGTGGGTGGAAGTGCAGATACGCACCAAACGGATGAATGAAATTGCTGAAAAGGGTTTGGCTGCGCACTGGAAATACAAGGAGGGGAGTGGTGATGAAGACCGCTTTGATAAATGGTTCCATAATATCCGTGAAGCATTGAGTAACCAGGACAGCAGTTCACTCGACTTTTTACAGGATTTCAAAAGCTCGTTTCTTACCGAAGAAATATATGTGTACACGCCCAAAGGCGATGTAAAAATGTTGCCGGTGGGTGCTACCGCTCTTGATTTTGCCTTTAGTGTGCACAGTGATGTGGGCAGCCGCTGTATTGGTGCAAAGGTGAACCACAAGCTGGTACCCATTGCACACAAGTTGCGCAGTGGCGACCAGATCGAGATCATCACCAGCAGCAAGCAAAAGCCAAGCGAAGACTGGTTGAATTTTGTAGTTACAACCAAGGCCAAGAGCAAGATTAAAGATGCGCTGAAAGAAGAGAAGCGGAAAGTGGCCGATGAAGGGAAGTATGTACTGCAACGCAAACTGGAACAGATGGGAGCCAGTTTCGATATTCATAATGTAGAAACGCTCACCTTGTTTTACAAGCTGCCTTCGCAGTTGGAACTCTTTTATAAAATTGCTACCAAAGCAATAGATCTGAAAGAAATAAAAGAGTTGCAGATGCACGGCGACAAGCTGGAATTGCCAAAACCGGTAAAGCCGGCGATGGAGCCCAAACCGGAATATGATCCCAACCGGACCGGATCGGCTAAAGACTCGGAACTGATTATTTTCGGCGAAAGCAGCGATCGTATTGTGTACACCCTGGCTAATTGCTGTAAACCCATTCCAGGTGATGATGTATTTGGATTTGTATCAACCGGCAAAGGGTTGATCATTCACCGTACCAGTTGCCCCAATGCTTCCCGATTGCTGGCCAACTTTGGGCACAGGGTTGTAAAAACCAAGTGGGCCAAGAATAAAGAAATTTCCTTCCTCACCGGTATCAAGATCATTGGTGTGGACGATGTGGGTGTGGTGAGCAAGATCACCAACCTCATCAGTGGCGAAATGCGCCTCAACATCAGCGCCATTACCATTGAAGCAAAAGAAGGTGTATTTGAAGGTAATATCAAAATCTTTGTACACGATAAAGATGAACTGGATGAGTTGGTATCCCGTCTTTACAAACTAACAGGCATTCAAAAAGTGGAGCGCTACGATACCGAGCAATAATTTTCTTTCCCCATCTGCATTTTTATTTCTTCTTGCCCTCCCGTTTCACTTATTTTTGCCGCTCAAATTATTTACACAAATTATTTTATGGTTGATGTAATTCTGGGCCTCCAGTGGGGCGACGAAGGAAAAGGAAAGATCGTTGATTTTTTTGCACCACAATATGATGTGATTGCCCGTTTCCAGGGCGGCCCCAATGCCGGACACACACTGTATGTAAACGGCGAAAAAGTAGTATTGCACCAGATCCCCAGCGGTATTTTTCATAAAGGCATCGTAAACCTCATCGGAAATGGTGTGGTACTTGATCCGGTTACCTTAAAACGTGAGTGTGAAAAAGTAGCCTCCATGGGAGTGAATGTAAAAGAGAATCTTTTCATTGCACAACGAACCAACATCATCATTCCAACTCACCGTGCGTTAGACAAAGCGGCTGAACTGGCAAAAGGAGATGAGAAGATCGGATCAACCTTAAAAGGAATTGGTCCGGCATATATGGATAAAACCGGACGTAATGCATTACGTGTAGGTGATTTGCTCGATCCTGCATTTACTCAACTGTACAACAAGCTGAAAGCAAAACATCAGCAGTTGCTTGACAATTATAATTTCACAGAAGATATCAGTGCCTGGGAAGCAGAGTTTTTTGAAGCCGTTGAATTTTTGAAAACATTGAACATTGTAAATGGTGAGTACTTCATCAATGCAAAAATCGCCGAAGGCAAAAAAGTATTGGCCGAAGGTGCACAAGGCAGTATGCTCGATGTGGATTTCGGAACATTTCCATTTGTAACTTCATCCAACACTATTTCTGCCGGTGTAAGTACGGGTTTGGGTGTAGCGCCCAATAAGATCAGAGAAGTGATTGGTATCACCAAAGCGTATTGCACAAGAGTGGGCAGCGGTCCGTTCCCAACAGAGTTGTTTGATGCAACAGGTGATGAATTACGGAAAGTGGGAAGTGAATTTGGTGCAACCACCGGTCGTCCACGCCGTTGTGGCTGGATCGATCTGGTAGCGCTGAAGTTTGCCTGCATGATCAATGGAATTACACAAATTGTAATGACCAAGGCAGATGTGCTCGACAGTTTTACCGAACTGCAGGTTTGTACTGCATACAATGTTGGCGGAAAAGAAACACAAGAAATTCCCTTTGAAATCAGCAAGGTAAAAATTGACCCTGTGTACAAATCGTTCAAAGGATGGAGCAAACCAACTGCAGACTGTAAAACAGCAGCAGATTTTCCAGAGCAAATGGACACGTATCTTGCATACATTAATGCGTATCTTGGTGTGGAAGTAAAATATGTTTCCAACGGCCCCGGTCGTGATCAGATTGTAACTATATAAGACAAATTGCCTGACTAAAAAATTTTTAAAAAAAAGTTTGGCTAATTCAAAAACCCGTTGAAATTTTACAGCATAATCATTGTTACAAATGGCAAAGTCAATTAAAAAAACCGGCGACTCATCTGCTCCCAAACCGGCGAACACAAAGAAGGCTGATACCAAGCCAAAAAAGAATCATGAAGATGATGAGGATGAAGATGATGATCTTGAATTGGAAGATGATGAACCCGTTGTGAAGAAAGCAGGTAAAGGCGCTGCAAAATCAAAATCGAAAGATGATGATGACGATGAGGAAGAAGGCGATGAAGATGATGACGACTGGAACAAGTCTGAAGACGATGATGATTACGATCCTGACTTTGAAGAGTTCGATATTCCCAAGTCAAAAGGAAAAGCTGCCGGCAAGAAAAAAGGTGGTGATGATGATGATGATTTTAAAATCGATGAGGACTTTAAGGAATTTGACATGATGGGTGGCGGTGATGATTTCGACGATGACGACGATGATTTTTAATAAATGAAGTGATACGAAGTTTTCAATCTTTTTCCATAACAGATTTTTCTGTAACCAAACGTCAAATGTTGAGCTGGTGTAACCGGTTCAACATTTGTTCTTTTTTGGATAACCATCATTACCAGCTGCCCGGCCATAGCTATGAATGTTTGGCCGGTTGTGGTGTTGCTGCTGCTGTACAGGCAAATGCAGGCAATGCATTTGAATCTCTGCAAACATTTTTGGATCAGCAGAACGATTGGTGTTTCGGGCATATCGGTTATGATCTGAAAAATGAAACCGAGCAATTAACATCGGCTCATGAAAATAAAATCGGGTTTCCCGATCTCTGTTTTTTTGTACCACAATATGTATTTCAGTTAAGCGAAGCTGAATTGCGGATCGGTTCGTTGACGAATGACCATGCAGTGGTGTATGATGCCATCTGCAATGAAAAAATCGAAGTGGCAAAAAAAGAAGCAGCCGTTATTTTTCACGAACGTGTTTCAAAAGAACAGTACATCAGCAATATCAATGCAATTAAGGAACATATTCTTCGTGGCGATTGCTATGAGTTGAACTACTGTATGGAGTTTTTTGCAGAACGTTCTGTGATTGATCCGTTACAGGTGTATCAATCGTTAACAACCGTTTCTCCCAATCCGTTTTCTGCATTTTATAAAGTTGACAGCAGTTATTTACTCTGCGCAAGCCCGGAGCGTTTTTTACGCAAACAGGGAACGCAATTGCTTTCGCAACCCATCAAAGGAACGGTGAAACGAAATGTGGATGATGCCGTTGCAGATGATGTGTTAAAGGAACAACTCCACAGCAGTAAAAAAGACCGCAGTGAAAATGTAATGGTGGTTGACCTTGTGCGAAACGATCTGAGCCGTGTATGCAAGGAAGGAACGGTGAAGGTAGATGAACTGTTTGCTGTGTATTCGTTTCCGCAGGTACATCAAATGATCTCGTCTATTGTTGGTGAAGTAAAAGACGAATTGAATTTTACAGATATTATCCGTGCTACATTTCCCATGGGAAGTATGACGGGTGCACCCAAACGGCGGGTAATGCAATTGATCGATCTATACGAGCAAAGCAGGCGGGGAATTTTTTCCGGTGCGGTTGGCTACATTGCACCCAACGGTGATTTTGATTTCAATGTGGTGATACGCAGCATTCTTTACAACGGGGTCAGTAATTATTTATCCTACATGGTTGGCAGTGGTATTACGTTTTACAGCGATGCAGAAAATGAATACGACGAATGTTTGTTGAAGGCAGATGCGATCAGGGCTGTGTTGTCGTAAAAGTTAGTACTGCTAAGAATTTAATGAATTACATGCTGTTTCAAAAAACATGTCGTGGTTGTGTCGCCCGACCAACCACATAAAAGTTCTTAATTTACAATTATATTCAAGAGCGATTTGATGTGTTGAATCCAATATTGGTCCGGCGACCAGCATGGGCAGACAGTTAACTTACGGGAAACGTTTCGCATTAAAAAAAAATCACTGGTTATGAAATACTTTTTTGCATTGACAGTTTCGTTTATCAGCCTGTCTGCTAAAACCAATGCACAGGTAAATAAAATCGAGCATTTCTTTGCCAGTTCTCCCAAGGCAGAGCAACTGTTTCAATTTTTTTCAAAAGAGTTAGAGTTGCCGGTTGTATGGCCTTATAAATCCTGGGGCGATTTTGCAAGTGGAGGAGTTACATTGGGTAATGTTGCCTTTGAACTGGTAACGTTTCAAGGTGCAGACGCAACTTCTTTCAATGGAATTGCACTGGAGCCATTGCATTCAATGGAAGAATTTGAAAAGGAACTGGACCAGTTGGGAATTGCACATGATACCATTGATAACAGTAATGTATTTAAAGATTCAAATGAAGTGTTACAAGGTTGGTCTTTATTCACGCCTAAAAATGTGTTACCAAATGAAGCAAACCTGTTTGTATGTGATTATAAGAACAGGCAACGCATTAGCGACAACCGGAAAAAAGCAGCAGATAAATTAAAAGAAATCAATGGTGGCGGATTAGGAGTTCTTTATTTAAAAGAAATTGTAGTAAGCACTTCTGACTTCAAAAAATATGATGAACAATTTGCGATTCTACCCGGTGTAACAAAACAGCAAAACGGACTGTTCGAATTTCGTGATGGCCCAGGGTTGAGATTACAACAAGATGCAAAAAACCGGATACCGAAAATTGTGATCGTCGTAACGTCGCTTAAAAACGCCAAAGCATTTCTGGAATCAAAAAAGCTTTTAGGCAATGTAAATGCGAACAGCATTTTTATATTACCCGAAGCGATGGATGGATTGCAGATCGAATTGGTTGAACAATAAATTTCATAAGGCATGAAAAGAATGCGGTTATTTTTCAGCTTTTTTTTACTCTGCTCTTGCTGTGCAGCTCAACAACGCACACTGCCGGCAAACTTTCAATATCGTTTACTGCCCGGATTGCAAGATTCCGTTTATGAAGGTTTTGTAGAAGTGTTTGAAAACCGATCAGCAAACAGTGGAAAGAAAATTCAACTCTATGTTATTATCATTCCTTCCATTAAAAAAACAACACAGCCGCCCCTATTGTATGTTGATGGTGGACCGGGATTGTCATCTGCAGAAAGTGTGTTTTATTATTCACCCCAAACAAATATTTATCGGCAAGAAAGAGATGTTGTCTTGATTGATACCAGGGGCACGGGCAAATCAAATCCATTACACTGTCCATCGGTGCAAGTAAAAACGAGCATGCCACAAATGTTTAAAGAAATTTATCCTGCAGATTCAGTGAAGGAATGTTACCAGTTGCTCTCAAAAGAAAATGATCTTACGCAGTACAATACAACCAATGCGGTGCATGATTTTGAAGAAGTGCGTCAACAGCTCGGGTACGAAAAATTCAGCGTGTTCGGACTTTCGTATGGCGGCAGGCTGGCGTTACATTATATGCGGTTGTATCCACAATCGATATCGTCGGTCGTATTGTGGTCGCCTGCTCCAACTTATACAAGAATGCCTTTGTACTATGCAAGGTTTGCTCAAAATACACTTGACCTGATTTGGAACGATTGTAAAAATGATTCGATCTGTAATCGGTATTATCCCAATATTAAACGGGAGTTTTCTTTTTTAATGAAACGATGGAAGCAAAAACCAATCAGCTATACTTATACAGACAGTGCAGGAAGAGCACAATTGCTTACGATACCTTGGCATGCGTTTCAAACAAAGATTCGCTCACTCATGTATGACCCTGCAGGAATTCGAACCATTCCCTACCTTGTACATGAGGCATGGAAGGGAAATCTTACGCCTTATATTGATCTCTATGCAAAACGAAAACAGAATGATTATTCGTTTGCCGAAGGTCTTTATCTCTGCATGACCTGTACAGAAGATGTACCCTTTATCCGGTCATCAGAAATTAAACCAATGACCAAAAAAACATTCGTGGGCACTTATCGAATAGATCAGCACTTGCAAGCTTGCCAAAACTGGATCAGCGGAAATACAGGCGATGGTTTTTTACAACCCGTTGTTTCAACCATTCCCACATTAATTCTATCCGGTCGTTTTGACCCGGTAACTCCAACATCGTGGGCAAAGGAAATCGCAGACAAGTTGCCGAACAGTACACTGGTGATCTTCCCCTATATGTCGCACGTGACTGATGGGTTGAGCAATGAACAATGTTTCGACAATTTGGTCATTGAATTTCTAAATGACCCAACAAAAAAAGTAGCAGATCCACCCTGTATAAAGAAGATGCTGCCTCCTGATTATAAAACGAGCGAATAACCTGATGGTGCAGGCGAATTTTTTTGTGAAATCGTTTGCGCAGCAACAGTTTGTATCCCTCAATTGAATTCTCACTATCTTTTCACACTTACCAAGCAAGCTCTTTGGTACATTTGGTGTATGCGGTTGATTCTTCTTTTGTTTATTGTGATATTGGCATCAAATCGTTCTGTTGAATGGAAACGTTACAGCATTACCGGAGTTGCACAAGGCACTACCTATTCCATTATTTATTATGCAGAAGATAGTGTCGTTTCAAAAGCAATCATCGAGCAGCAACTCAGGAGCCTCGACAGTTCACTTTCGTTGTACAAACCATATTCACGCATCAATCAATTCAATAATTCAGCAAAAGGCATAACCATCGATAGCCATTTACAGCAGGTTGTAAAAAAATCAGTTGATACTTACAGTTCCACTCATGGTTTGTTTGATATTACAGTGCAGCCGTTGGTGCAGGCCTGGGGCTTTGGTGTTGTAAAAACAAACGATGTTCCTGATGCAACCTCCATTAAAAACATACTCTCGTGTATAAATACAAAATTGTTGCGGTTGAAACGAAACAGGTTACTGAAAACAAAACCTTGTGTAAGAATTGATCTCAACGGAATTGCACAAGGTTATTCGGTAGATGTATTAGCTGCATTACTGGAACAACATGGAGTAAAAAATTATATTGTTGAGTTAGGTGGTGAAATAAAAGTGAAAGGAAGAAAACAACCTTCAGGCGAAAAAATGAAGATTGGTATTGAGTCGCCAAATGAAGATGCATTTGAAAATCATCCCTTGCAAAAAATCATTGAACTGGAATCGGGTGCTATCACCACATCGGGCAGCTACCGCCAGTATTACGAAAGTAAAGGCGAAAAGATTACCCATCTCATCAATCCAAAAACCGGTTATCCGCAGCAGAACGAACTGATCAGTGTAACCGTTTATGCAAAAGATGCCATGACAGCCGATGCATACGACAATGCACTTATGCTGATGGGTTTACAACAGGCGTTAGTATTTGTTGAAAAGCGAAAAGATCTGGCTGCATATTTTGTTTATAAGAATGCTAATGGAAGCATAGCAGATACAGCAAGTTCTGCATTTTTAAAACTGATGAATCCGTAACTTAGTCCACTCATGCAACGTAGAAATTTTATCCGTCAATCAGGTTTGCTTAGCGCC
>CAYMSG010000114.1:0-9162 GCA_964392955.1 uncultured Chitinophagaceae bacterium
AGCTAATTGTTTGTTTAAATGATAAAATTCAATTGTTCGTTAAAATCTTTTTTATCGGTTACAACTGTTTCTCTTTTGGTGTACACCACGCTGTGGGGTATTACACTTTGTGTGATCCAGGTATTACCACCCACAATACTATCATGACCAATCACTGTATTACCACCGAGAATGGTACTGTTGGCATAGATCACTACGTTGTCTTGAATAGTTGGGTGTCGTTTTGTTTGCGCATCTTCTTTCCGCACTGCCAATGCACCCAGCGTAACGCCCTGGTAAATTTTTACATACTTCCCGATCACTGACGTTTCGCCAATTACAATCCCCGTTCCATGGTCAATAAAAAACGGGCAACCGATTGTTGCACCGGGATTAATATCGATACCTGTACGGCTATGCGCCCATTCACTCATCATTCGGGGTAGAATCGGAATTTTCTTTTTGTACAAAGCATGTGTTAAGCGATATACAATGATGGCATAGAAGCCGGGATACGAAAGCACCACCTCTTCAATGGAATAAGCGGCCGGATCAAATTCGAGGATCAGCTCTGCATC
Organism: uncultured Chitinophagaceae bacterium; assembly: GCA_964392955.1. Classification (GTDB taxonomy): domain Bacteria; phylum Bacteroidota; class Bacteroidia; order Chitinophagales; family Chitinophagaceae; genus Lacibacter. The sequence continues at coordinate 558 of CAYMSG010000114.1, forward strand.
TTTGATCAGCTCCTGCTTAATAGTTGGCAATTCATCAAAATAACCGCCTGTAACAGCCAGCACATCCATTTCATATTTCTGTGAGAGCGGTGTAAGTATTTCAATAAACTTTTTATGAAGCGATGCTTGTGTACTTGCCTGCGTTTGTGCAAACAGTTTTGGATCGCTGATGAGTGGAAAAAGATAGTTGATCAGCTCTTCGGTAAAAGTGATCACCGTTTGCCGGGACGGGAAATTGCTGCTGAGCAGGTAGCCGGGAAATGTATGCATGTAAAAAAGTTTAAACGAGCGTTTGGTTGGCAGGCAATCGGTCATCCGTCATTTTTCAGCAAGCGAAAATAAGGCTTCTTGTCTTTAGTCTACCAACTTAGTTGATTTTTAGCAGTGCTGTCGCTCTCCTGCTTCCGAATATGACAGAACCTTAACAAATTACTTTATTGCAACGCCTTTTTCAAAGCTTCCACGGTTTTTTTATCGTTTCCTATAAAGATTTGTTTGTTGAGGATGGTTACCGGTCGTTTGAGAAAGGTATCTTCTGCCAGTATGTAATTTTTATAATCTTCTTCCGTAAGTTTTTTATCCTTCAGCCCCAGTTCTTTGTATTTCAGGGCACGGCGGCTGAACAAGGCTTCGTAACTGCCCGCAAGCTGTTTCATTTCTTCCAACTGCTTGGGGGTGATCTTTTCTTCACGGATGTTCTGAAATTCAATACCAGCCAGATCGGCTCCTGTTTCTTTGATAATGGCTTGACAGGTAGTGCAGTGGGCGAGGTGGTACATTTTCTTCTTCATAAACAAATCTTGAATTTGCTTGTAACTTAAGCGATTTTTGCTCTACATATACATTTACGCAAACCAATTGGTTGAATGACCGACCACACTGAACAGCATTTTCTGCAACTGGTACAGCAGCACCAGGGCATTATACGAAAGGTATGCCATCTCTATGGCCGCAGCGATGTGGACAGGGATGACCTGTACCAGGAAATCGTGATCCAGTTGTGGAAAGCGTTTGGCAGTTTCAGGGGCGATTCAAAGATCAGTACCTGGATGTACCGGATTGCGTTGAACACGGCCATCAGCAACCTGCGGAAACAATCACGAAAAGTAACACTCAGTTTCCCGGAGTTTATTCCACGTGAAGAAGCTGATACAAACGAAGAACGGATCAAAGAAGAAAAACTGAAAGAAATGTATGCGGCTATCAGTCGTTTATCGGAAGTGGAAAAAGCAATTGTGATGCTTTACCTCGAAGACAAAAGCTACGAAGAAATGGAAGAGATTCTTGGTATCAATAACGGTAATCTGCGTGTAAAAATGAACCGTATCAAAGACAAATTACGTACACTTACTAAAGCAGAAACGTATGGAGCTTGACCAGTTAAAACAAATGTGGGGCGAAATAGCCACGGATAAAAATGTTTCTTCTGATGAAGAGATACAGGCCATGCTGCGTAAAAAATCAAAAAGCCCCATTGCCAAAATGAAACGCAACCTGTTCATTGAAATGATCGTGGTAGTAGTTTTATACGGTGTTACTATTGCTGATTATTTTATCCGGTATAAGGGCGCCATGTTAAGTATTGCCTGGATCATGCTGGCCACATTCTTCTTGTATATGTTTTATTATATCCGCAAACGGAAACTGTTGTACGAAATGGAATGCATCAGTTGCGAAGTGAAATCAAACCTGCAACTCCAGTTACGCACACTTGTAAAATATATCCGCCTTTATTTGATCATTGGTACATTGTTGTTTCCCGTCATCATGATCATTATGAGTGTTGTGTTGTTTTTCTATTCGGTTGAAATGCAGGAGTTGCCTAAACAAACCCCCTTTCTTTCTTTTTTAGCAGTGGTCAGTATCATCGCTCTCCTGTTAACAATACCGCTGTACTTTTTAAATAAATGGTATGTTCGTAAGCTTTACGGACAGCATGCCGATAAACTGAAAGCCATTGTAAACGAAATGAGTGAAGAAGAAAATTAATGTATCAAACCATGAAAAAAATCAGTATCACATTCAGCTTGATCGTTGTTTTTGCAGCAACTGTTTTTGCACAGTCGCAACCCAAAAGCAGTTTGCTTTGGGAAATTACCGGTAATAACCTGCAGCAGCCTTCTTATCTTTTTGGAACGGTCCATATTATTTGTGCCGACGATTTTTTCTTTCCATCCATTGTACAGGAAAAATTCAGCAATGCCAATGAAGTGTTCCTGGAAATGGATATGGACGACCCGGCGATGATGATGAAAATGATGACGCTGCTGCAATTGCCCAAAGGACAAACGATCAAACAATTATTTGGCGACAGTGCTTTTAAAGCATTTGATAAACAATACCAGCAGATCACCGGAACATCAGCAGTGATGTTTAACACGTTTAAGCCGTTTATGCTGATGAGTATGCTGGCACAGAAATCGTTGAACTGCCCCACTACAGAATCGTATGAGCAAACATTCATGGCACTGGCAGCCAAGCAGAAAAAAGATATCAAAGGACTGGAAACGATCGAAGACCAGGTTGCTGTATTTGATGCGATTCCTGACAGTATTGAAATTGTAAACCTGCAAAACATGGTGAACGATTTTAAAAAACAGGTGGAAGCATTTCAACAGCTTGTGGCGTTGTATAAAACACAGGATGTGGATTCCATGTATCGCTACACCAACCAATCGCCAGAGTTGATGGGAGCCGAACATGAATTACTGGTAAAGCGCAATAACAACTGGATACCGGTTATGAAACGGAATATGGAAAAAGGCAATTGCTTTTTTGCTGTTGGCGCAGCCCACCTTGGAGGTGATATTGGTGTAATTGCATTGTTGCGCAAAGAAGGGTATACCGTGAAGCCGGTGAAGTTGTAATCAAGAGCGATTCTTGCTTCGAAAATGAGAACGCAGTGCTTCTTTTCTGCTAACCCTTTTCACTCAGCGTACGAAATAGAAATGCAAGGTTGAAATTCTTACAATAACCCCGTGTCTTCAGACCGGGTTTTTTGCATAAACGAGCTTTGGCTTTAGCCACTTCTTGCAACAGATGAACAGGCGGGTTAAAACCCATTTGTCTTTTTGCATCCATCCCTGCTTAAAAGCCGGGGTTACAAATAAGTGGTTGACCTTATTCAGTCAAACTATCATTGATGGTTGTAAAGCCTGTTTGGATTTTTCCAGCTGCTTATCTTCGCAACATGCAGCACATCGCTATTTTTTTATCCAACACATACAATAAACAATTACTGATTCAACAGGTGCTGGATAAAAAAGCTGTCGGCGTATTGGCTCAATTCAACAGTAAAGAAGTACAACTGTTTTCGCCCTACACGCTGCAACAATATTTACACGAAGAGGATATTCATGGTTACTCGGGCATGGAAGCTTCTCGAACGCAATCGCTTCGCTCCATGTCGAGCGGTGAACAGAAAAAAGTGTTACTGCAACATTTACTTTCGTTACAGCCCGGTGTTTTTATACTGGACAATGTATTTGATAATTTAGATATAGCCGCACAACAATCACTCAAAGCAGAGTTGCAGGCAGCCGCCAGTCAAACCATTTTTCTGCAACTCTTACATCGGCAGTGGGAACTGCTGCCGTTTATTGAACAAGTGGTTACTATCAATCAGCAACAGGAATTTGTTGCGCTTGCAAGAGATGCAATGAGCACAATTGAAACAAGCGATCAGCCAATACCTGCTCCATTGCATCACTATGAAATCGAAGGCAATGAACTCGTTCGCTTTGCAGATGTAAGTGTAAGTTACAATGGCCGACAAGTATTACAGCATATCAACTGGACCATCAACAAAGGAGAGTTCTGGCAATTGAAAGGTCCGAACGGATCGGGCAAAACCACCTTACTCACCATGATTACCGGTGATAATGTAAAAGGCTATGGACAGGAATTGTACATTTTCAACCGGAAAAAAGGAAGTGGTGAAAGCGTGTGGGAGATTAAAAGCAAGATCGGTTATCTAACACCCGCTATGACCGATCTTTTCAACACACGCCACACATTGGAACAAATGATCGTATCGGGTTTTGTTGATCAAATTGGTTTGTATTCGATTCCAACAGACATGCAACAACGTTCAGCATTTGAATGGTTGCAGTTGCTGCAAATGGAACACAAAGCAAAACTGCCGTTCAATAAATTAAGCGCAGGTGAACAACGTTTGGCATTGATCGCAAGAGCCATGGTAAAACATCCACCCTTATTAATCCTTGATGAACCCCTGATGGGGCTGGATGATGCAAACGCTGCAACGGTGATAACGCTCATCAACAAACTCGCAGCAGAAAGCAATTCAGCGATACTGTATGTCTCGCATCAAACAGAAAAGGGATTGCAGCCGCAAAAAGTATTTGAATTGGTGAAAACAGAAAATGGTTCGATCGGAAAAGTTGTTTGAGCCTTAAACAAAAAAGCGTTGCCAACCTTTCAAAGGTTGGCAACGCTGTAGCGATACGCCCTACATCAGTCATCCATCAGAACCTCGTCTCCAGATAATGCGGCAGCAAGGCACGCCATGTATTCCAATCATGTGGCCACTCTTGTCCCCAAATATCCAGTTCGTAATTAATGCCTTTGTCGTAAAGAATTTTTGCAAAGCGCCCGCTGCTGGAAGGATCCTCATACGCACCACTGCCACTGAAAATATGAATATGGCTGCTGTGCCGTATCTGCTCCAATACTGCATGATCAGTTAAGTTGGGCATGTAATGCATGGGGCTGTTGTAATACACCTGTTCGTCGTAATATCCTTTTGTGTATTCGGTGAGATCATACACACCGCTCATTGCCACCACTCCATTGATGAGATCAGGACGTTTTAAAAACAAATTCATACTATGCAATGCACCAAACGAAGCACCGCAGGTAATAATGGGTGTATCGAACGATGTATTGGTTTTAATGAATGGCACTACTTCATTAAAAATATATTCGTTGAACTGGTTTTGACGGATGGCTTTGTGTGCACCTTCCATCTCGTTGTTCATCCAGCTTTCGGTATTGATGCTGTTTACAGAATAGACTTTCACTTTTCCAGCTTCGATCCATGGTTTCAATGTATCAAGAAGTTGAAAACGTTCATACTCCAGGTAATCGGCTGCAGCTGTTGGAATCAACAAAAGGGCAAATCCAAAATGACCGTAAATAGCTATGGGCATTTCTTTATTAAGTGCAGGACTATGCCAGCCGAATAATTCTCTATGCATGTGTGTTGATTTTTATGAATGTGGATGCTGTTGCAGCAAGATACTTCCTTTCTGTGTGCATACTGCTGCAAACAGAAAGGAAGTTGATGATTCGTTTGGTTATTCAGCGCCCGGTTTGCCGGCAGTGGCTGCACCACCCATACTGGAAACATCACGATCAAACATATACAGACCGCTCTTGTCGCCGCCGATCAGTTTCAGTTTGTCGAGGATATGCCGTGCCAGCGATTCTTCTTCGATCTGCTCACTTACATACCATTGCAGAAAATTGTGCGTGGTGTAATCTTTTTCTTTGAGGCAACTGTCAACCAAACGGTTGATCTCTGTGCTCACCAGTATTTCATGGTCCAGCACCTGCTGAAACAGTTCTTTTACACCCTTGTATTTGGCGGCTGGTGCTTTCAGTTGCGGGATCACACCATGCCCGCCCCGTTCGTTAATGAACTTCACGAGTTTTAACATGTGCATACGCTCTTCATCGCTGTGTTTGTACAAAAAAGCAGCTACGCCACTTAATCCTTCCACTTCGGCCCAGCTGGCCATGGCTAAATAGATCTGCGATGATTCTGCCTCGAGCAATACCTGCTGGTTGAGCGCCTTTTCAATTTTCGGGGATAGCATAATTGTAAAATTTAATTGTTCTAATTTACGATTACTGGAACTTTTACCGCCTGATATAGGCAGAAATATTCGAAATACGTAAAACCTCAACCAAAACCCACGGTTTGTTGTTATTTTTGCAGCTTAAAGTTTCAATAATATGATACAAACAGGTAACCCCGTTATCAGCATCTATACAGAAATGACGCCCAACCCGGAAACAATGAAGTTTGTGGCCAATAAACTTTTATATCCCGGCAAGAGCATTGATTTCCCCGAAGTGTCCACCGCCGAAGCATCACCACTGGCGCAGGAACTGTTTGGTTTTCCATTTGTGAAAGCCGTGTTCATTGCGAGCAACTTTGTGACGCTTACCCGTTCTACCCCCGATACCGAGTGGCAGGAGCTGATCCCCACCGTGCGCCAGTTTTTGAAAGACTATCTGGAAGAAGGAAAGCCGGTGATTGATGAATCAAAGATCGTGGAGCCGGTAAAAGAAGAAGTGGTATTAAGTGGCGATGAAAGCGATGTGGTAAAACGTATCCAGGAAATCCTGGAGAACTATGTAAAGCCGGCCGTTGAAATGGACGGTGGTGCCATCCAGTTCAAAAGCTTCAAAGATGGGAAAGTAAACCTTGCCCTGCAGGGAAGCTGCAGCGGATGTCCTTCTTCGATGATTACACTCAAAGCCGGAATTGAAGGTATGATGAAGCGTATGATTCCTGAAGTGGAAGAAGTAGTGGCAGAAGCCGAATAAGTCAGCAGATGATTTGATTAAATGATTTACATGATAGAAGCGTTGCATGAAAGTGCAGCGCTTTTTTTATCCTATTTCGATGTTTGATGTTACAAAACAAATTCAAACCAACAACTTGCAAAAAGGGATGTATATTTTAAAAATTGTATATGCGATCGGTTTTAAAACAAAGAAGATTATAATCCAATAGTTAAAATCATCTCAAGCAAGATTTTTTTCAAAATAGCAAACAAAAACATGATCAGCCTGTTATTGGGTTATGCTTCGTATTTTTCGATATTTCGGTGGAATACTTTTATTGTTAATCGCTATTGAGAATTTTGACTTGGGCGTATCCCAAATGTTAAAATATATAGAAATTACTGAGCATCACCAAGTAGAAGTTGAGATAGGTAAAGAAGTAGAAAAAAAAGCAACTCAGTTTACAATTGCCTGTTATCCTTTACCAGCAGATAATGAAAAGAAATTCGACTACTTGTGGAAACACTCTAATTACAGTCATCGATTTGTCGCTTCTTTAGACATCCCTCCCGAAGCGTGTTAACTCCAACAAAGCAAATTAAACTACCACTTCGTTACCTGCAAAAAGGTGAATCGTGTGGAATAATCTAAAACCTCACCAGTTAATGGTGATCAATCATATTTTATAAAAATGAAACAAATAAGTCTTTGCTTGCTGTTTATCCTTTTAATTGGATCTGCCGCAAATGCACAACAAACAAAGGAAAAAAACACTTCTAATATTAACCAACTTTTAAACTTAAAGCCCGGTGAATATTTTGCCGATCGGGATAGTGCCAATCTGGACCCCTATTATGGACTAAAAAAACTGATCTATGGCAACAGGCGTTTCGCAGAAAATAAAAGTATTTATCCACGACAAACAACGGATGTATTACGAAATTCGGCCAAAGGTCAAAACCCTTATGCCATCATTATCGGGTGTGCAGACAGCAGGGTTCCCAATGAAATTATTTTTGATCAGGGAGTCGGTGATTTGTTTATTACACGCACTGCTGGTCAGGTAATGGCCCAGGCTTCGTACGGCACTATTGAATATGCTGTTGAAGTGCTAAACACACGGCTTATTGTAGTGCTTGGTCATCAATCATGCGGAGCCGTTGATGCTGCTATTAAGTTACCAGCTAACCCGCCGGGGCACGTGGTAACGCTGATCAATGAAATTAAACCGGCCGCATTGGCTGCGAAGAAAGCAAGCCTTTCTCCCGAAGCAAGCCTGAACCTGGCCATTAAACAAAACGTAATTGAACAAGTAAACAAATTACGTGACCTTGAGCCGGTGTTAAGTCGGAAATTTAAATCAGGAAATGTGGTAATTGTAGGCGCCGTTTACAACCTGCAATCCGGCAAAGTGGAGTTTATAGAAGAAACAATCACCTCCCTTCCAAAGTTTTTAAAGTAATATTGAAACTGTATTGCGCCGGGGTTAGGTTTATTTCCTACCCCGGCTAAACTATTTACAAATGAAAAAAATACGTCTAACTTTTCTCTTTAGCATAATTATAGCTTCTTGTTTTGCACAAAGCCCGAATGAAGAACAGGTAGGTGCCTGGTATATGTATTTTTTTAACAAACGCTTTACCGGCAGTCAATTCGGAATACAAGGCGATTATCAGTACCGCTCCTGGAATTATGGAGGGGATATGGAGCAGCTGTTGCTACGAACAGGTGCAACTTTCCGGCCCAAGAATACAGACATTGTATTCACATTGGGTTATGCGCATATAACAACGGGCGCATTTGGTACAAGTAAAGATAACTTTCGTGAAAGCAGAATATACCAGGAAGCATTATTGCCGCAGAAGGTGGGCTCACGGTTTTTTCTCACCCATCGAATCAGGTATGAGCAACGGTGGGTAGATGGCCAGGATTTTCGAACACGCTACCGCTATAATTTGTTCGTAAACGTTCCGCTGAATAAAGTACAACTTGAAAAAAAAGCTGTTTATGTGGCATTGTATAATGAGATATTTATAAATGGTCAAAAGTCGATTGGCAACAACCGGTC